>DAINCT010000051.1:0-14515 GCA_036732245.1 Chloroflexota bacterium
TCTGCGTAGGATCCTCCATGAAGCGCCCAACTGCGCAACCGACCACTGATGCCCTATCCCTACCGAGGCGGTCAGCTGATTACATGCGCCTTTTCCGATCCGCGAAGACGCCACCGCGGTTATTCATCCTGGGACTGGACGGCTCTCCGCTGACACTGCTCCAACAGCTCATGCGAGCCGGAGATCTGCCCAACCTGGCCCGGGTTTTCGAGCGCGGATCGGCCATCGAGATGAACTCGTCCTTGCCCGATGTCTCGGCGGTTGCCTGGACCTCGGTCAATACGGGGATGAATCCGGCGAAACACGGCATTTACGGTTTCGTCGACCGTAAGCCGGGCACCAATGCGATGGAAGTCATGACGGCCAGCCACGTGCGAGCCAAGACAATCTGGCAGCTCGCCAGCGACGCCGGTCGTCGCTCGGTCGCCATCAACGTGCCGCTGAGTTTTCCTCCGCAGTCCATAAACGGGGTGGTCATTTCCGACTTCCTGGCGCCCTCGCTCCGTAAAGCGGTGTATCCAACTACGCTCTTACCCACCCTGGAAGCAATGGGTTACCGAATCGACACGGACCCGTGGGCGGCTCGCCAATCGCTGGACGCCTTCGCCGAAGACTTCCGACTAACGGCACAGAAACGGGCGGACGCGGTCGTACATCTGATGGACGCCGAGCCATGGGAGTTTTTCATGGTGGTGTTCATGGAGACGGACCGCCTTCACCACTTCATGTGGCAGTACATGGAAATCAACGATCCGGTCTACGGTCCCAAGTTCACAGCCGCGTACCGACAGATCGACGACATAGCGGGACGCATCATCGGAAAGTTACGAGACGACGACGAGCTTATTATCATGTCCGATCACGGCTTCACGACTCTGGTGAAAGAGGTGTATCTCAACGTCTGGTTGGAACGAGAAGGCTACCTGAGGTTTTTGCCGGACAAAGAGAAAGGGCTCGATGTCATCGATCCGGAGACGCGTGCCTTCAGCCTTGACCCCGGTCGCATCTACGTCAACCTGCACGGACGAGAGCTCGGCGGGACGGTAGCGCGGAGTGAGCTTGAGGCGATATTGAGCGAGTTGGAAACTCGTCTGCGTGACCTGCGGGATTCCGACAGCGGAGCGCCAATTATCAAGAACGTATACCGCGCGGAGAACATCTATCACGGCCCGTACCGGGATCGGGCGCCTGACTTGCTTGTTATGCCCCATGATGGGTACGACATCAAAGGTACCTTCGAGTCGTCCGAACTAACCGGGCGCGGGAAGCTCGTCGGTATGCACAAGTACGACAATGCCACGTTTTACGTGCGCAATCACCGGTTGACGGTCGAGCACGCATCAGTCCACGACGTTCTGCCGACGGCGTGCAAACTGATGCGAATGGACTGCCCTGAAGATCTGGACGGACACGTGGTGATCGCGGGATAAGGGGTCGGGACGCTTCCACGGCGCGGGCGAAGCAGCACGGGCCTCCGACTGGAAAGGAAGACAGTTATGCGAAGAGTGTATGTCGTCGGATTCGACGGCGCTACCTGGCGGTTCATACGACCGTTAGTGGAGCGCGGCGAGATGCCGAACTTTCAGCGAGTGATGGCGGAAGGTGTGAGTGGAGAGCTCGCCTCCGTCATTCCATTCCAGAGCGCGGCGGCGTGGGTCACCTTTATGACCGGCAAGAATTCCGGGAAGCACGGCGTATATATGTTTCAGGACTACGACGCGCTGAGCTATACCTATGCCGGTCGCACAGCGAATTCGCGATACTTCTCCGGTCAGACCATTTTCGACGTCGTGGGCGAGATGGGTGGCTCGGTCTCCGCGATCCGTGTGCCTCTTACGTACCCGGCGTGGCCGGTGAACGGGGTCATGGTATCCGGTTTTCCAACCCCTGGGGATACGCCTGAATCCTTCTACCCGCCCGAATTGAGGGCAGAGGTCGGTTCAGCCGCGCAGCCGGACGAAGACCCGGACTTTCGCAAGCTCACGGTCGAACAGCAGGTCGCAAGTCTGGAGAATCAGATGGCCCGCATGTCGACTCTGGTATCGAGCATGATCGGACGCAGTCACGATCTGTTCATGGTGGTGCACCGCGTGCCGGATCCCGTCCATCACTTCTTTATGAAATTCGTCGACCCGCGCACGCCCGCCTACGATCCTGACCTCACAGCACGTTGGGGCGATCTGGTCAACCGGTTTTATCGCAAGATGGATGATGCGCTGGGAGAGACACTGGCGGCGATCGACGAGGAAGACACGCTGTTTGTCATATCGGACCATGGCGGCGCGATAACTCCGCCGCGGCAGTTCAACGTCAACGTCTGGTTGGCTGAGCACGGTCTTTTGACGCCGCACCAGCGATCGAAGTCACGGCGAGAACGTGTGTACGCTCTCAACCAGCAGATCTTACCGTCGCGCGTGCGTTCCATTTTGCGTCGTCATGCGCCCAAAGCGGTGCGCGGAGAGCTCCGCCAGATGTGGCAGGGATTGCAGGCGATCGAGTTCGGCAAATCGCAGGCGTACCATTTCCCCATGAAGTGCTCGCCGTTGGCAGGCATCAACATTAACTTGCGGGGGCGACAGCCCGAAGGCGTCGTCTCTCCAGAAGCATACGAGGGATTGAGAGACCGTATTATTCGAGACATTCGGGAGGTCAAGGATCCTCGAAGCGGAGAGGGCATCGTGCTGCGAGTCTACAAACGCGAGGAACTGTACGACGGTCCGTTCGTGGAGAGGGCGCCCGACATCATCGTGTGGTGCAAGGACCTGTACCGTGAAGGGCCGTTCGCGCAGGGGCCAATGGTGAGTGACGTGCCGTTCGATGAACTGCTTCAGGTATCGGGGGCGCACGACGATCGGGGCATCCTGCTGGCAAAAGGTCCGCATCTGGCGAGAGGGAAGACAGTTTACGACGCGAAATTGATCGACATGACGCCGACCATCCTGCATGCGATGGAACTGCCGGTGCCGTCGGAGATGGACGGACAGGTGTTGACGGAGATCTTTGCGGACGGCGATCGTGTCGTTGAGTCGGTCGAGTTGGATCTATTGAAGAAGACCGCCGATAGCCACTTATCTGAAGACGAAGAACAACTGATCAAAGACAAACTCAAAGGTTGGGGGTATCTGTAAATCGTGACTACACAAACGACGACCACTACTCACTTCGGTGCTGAGCCACACGGCGGCGTCCTGGTCGATGCGTTCACACCGGAGGACGACCGGAGCCGGTTGCGTGACGAAGCGAAAAGTCTGCCTAAGCGCGAACTCAATGCGCGTGAAGCGTCGGACGTAGAAATGATTGCGATCGGTGGCTATAGCCCGCTTGCCGGCTTCATGAGTGAAGCGGACTACACGTCAGTCGTGCACTCGATGCATCTGGCCAGCGAGCTGCCATGGACGATTCCAGTCACACTGTCAGTGAGCAATGAAGAGAAAGCTACTGCCAGGTCGGGTAGTCGCATAGCCTTGTGCTGGCATGGCGAGCCCATCGCCGTGATGAGCGTTGAGGAGCAGTTCGAACGCGATGCACGGGTGGAAGCAGAAAATGTATATCGCACCACGGAGGAAGCACACCCGGGTGTAGCAGCGCTTTATCGCGAGCACGCCTCGCTCATCGCCGGACCGATTGAAGTGTTCGGCGCCCTGCCGAATCAAACGTTTCCGGAGCACCGACTGCCGCCGCGCGAGACGCGTCGCTTGTTTGCCGAGCGCGAGTGGCGCACGGTCGTGGGGTTCCAAACCCGCAACCCGGTCCATCGAGCACACGAATATCTCCAGAAATGTGCGCTGGAGATCGTCGACGGGCTCTTGCTACATCCGCTGGTGGGCGAGACCAAGTCGGATGACATCCCGGCAGATGTGCGAATGAGATCGTACGAGGTCTTGCTGGCAAAGTACTATCCGCCGGAACGCGTGCTCCTCGCGGTCAACCCCGCAGCGATGCGCTATGGGGGGCCGCGCGAGGCCATTTTCCACGCCTTGATCCGCAAGAACTTCGGTTGCACGCACTTTATCGTAGGGCGGGATCACGCCGGCGTCGGCAGCTACTACGGCCCGTATGATGCTCAGCACATCTTCCTGGAGTTTGAGCCCGGGTCTCTCGGAATCCAGCCGCTTTTCTTCGAGAATTCGTTTTATTGCAAAGTCTGTGGCAACATGGCAACCCAGAAGACGTGTCCGCACGGCCCCGAGGACCGGGTGTCGCTCAGTGGCACCCAGGTGCGGGAGATGTTGCGCAACGGGATACAGCCGCCCCCGGAGTTTTCACGGGCTGAAGTGGCTCAGGTTCTCTCCGACGCAATGCAGACGGAGAGTTAGCCTTATTGGGTGCGTCTAGCGACGTGACTCTAGAAGGACCCTAAGCATGAAGCGAGGGTTCCCGATCAGGTAACGGCGCCACAATTTGCGCGGCTCAACCGCGAGCCGGCAGATCCACTCGAGTCCATGCTCGGTCATCCAGCGTGGCCCGCGCCGAATTCTCCCGGCGACAAAATCGAAGAGCGCCCCCACGGCCCACAGCACGGGCACATCAAGTTCGGAGCGGTGGCGCGCGATCCATTTCTCCTGAGTCGGCGACCCCATCCCGACCAGCACGATATCCGGCCGCAAGGTGTTCAATCGATCTATAGTCAGGCCGTCCAATCCGTAACCATCCGCCGTCCCGAGAATTCGAAGTGATGGATACCGTGCCCGGAGGCGACGCGCAGCATCGTCCGCCACGCCGGGAGCTCCGCCCAGGAAGAAGAGTGACACGCGGTCGCGCGCAGCAACCTCGCACAGGTCCCAGATCCAGTCTGCTCCTGTCATGCGAGCCGGGAGCCGGTTTCCCGTGAAGCGTGCGGCCAGCCGAACTCCGGTCCCATCGCAGTAGACCAGGTCGGCTGCTTCCAGCACGGCACCATACTCCGGATCATCGTGCTGCAAATTCATGGAATGGACGTTCACATACATAACTGTCAACCTGGTCCGGGTTCGGGCGGCGGCCATGACCACTCTCAGCAGTGAGACCAGACGGAGACAATCGATCCGGACGCCCAGCAAATGAACTGAAGGCACGTCCCGCTCCGATCGCGGCTGCAGGTAGACGTCCCCGAAAGGATCAGGAGTAGTCGTAATGTCCTTAACTTTCCTTAAACGAACCCAGTTCTCAGCCGCTTCTCAAAGTTCCCCGTTACTATCATGGTAGAAGCAAAGGGACGTATGTCTGTAGAGCAACAGGTAACAATCGAACCCGCCGCCCCGACGATGATGCCCCGAATGCGAGCGCTTTCGGGGCGATTCTTGCAACGACTTCCCGGGCAGGAGGGGGCGTTCTGGGTACTCTGGGCCCTGGCGATTCCAAAGTTGTTCGGCCCGATTTTCACGATCGGGTTGAGGCGGTTTCTAGGTCCCGGCGTGTCGGGCTCGTACGACCTCGCCGTGGCTCCATATAAACTACTTGACAACTTCCGGAACTTCGGAACCGGGCCCGCGCTGGTCTATGAGCGCACCGTCAGTAGGTCGGTAGCGAACACCGCATGGACCCTCAATATGCTGTTCGCAGTGATCGTCACCCTCGTTCTGAATCTCCTCGCGCACTGGTTCGCCGTCAGCTACTACCATCATCCGCAAATAGAAGTCATAATTCGCTGGCTATCCATTGCCTATGTTTTCGCTTCAATCGGCTCGGTGCACTTTTACCTCTTGCTGCGCGACATGGACTTCCGGGCCAGGTCAATTCCGCCGCTCGGTCAGGTGATCGCCGCCGGGGATGTGGCCGTACTTTTCGCGGTGTGGGGGTTCGGCACCGGGGCTCTGATATCGCGTGAACTGGTCTCGGTGATCGCCGGGGCAATCCTGTTGTGGGCCGTTTATCCGTACCGCCCCTCGATCGAAATAGTGCCTTCAATCGCATGGAAGCTTTTCCGCTATGGGGCATGGATTGGACTCGGTCTGACGATTCTGTTCTTGTCACAAAACGCCGACGTCTTCATCGGTGGCCGCGTCATCCACAACGTGAACGACATAGGCTTTTATACTACCTCGTGGAAACTGGCCTTCATCTCCGCCAGCGTCTTTACCCTCGTTGCGAGCAGCATGGTCTTCCCGGCATTGAGCAGGCTGCAGAACAATATCGTCGCGCTGCGGGTGACGCTGTTGAAGTCGATCAGACAGCTCGGCCTCGTCATGTTTCCGGCCGCTGCCCTACTGGCGGCCGTGGCACCAGTGGTGATTGTCCCGTTGTTGGGGTCCAAATGGGCGCACTACCGAGATTCGTTTCTCGTGTTGTCGTTGCTCGCGGTGTACGCCGGCAACCGAACGATGCTCTCGATCTTTTTCGAGGGGTATAAGTCCATCGGTAAGCCCTGGCTAGTGTGGGCGTACAACAGTGTCAAATTGGCCGTGATGGTGCCCGCCATGTTTTTCGGCGCGAGTATCGGGATCCTCGGTCTCGCCGCCGTATACATCCCGATTCAGATTCTTGAGTTCCCGGCAGCGCTTATCCTGGCACACCGCATTCTCGATGTGTCTCCCGCCCAGGTATGGCGTGCCGCGTCGGTACCCATTGTCGGAACAATCGTAATGTCGGTGGCAGCGATCGTGGTCGAGGTGCTTCTGCTGCGTGTCGCGCATGCCTCGGATCTCATCACGCTGGCGGTATGCGTCCTGGTGGGCGGGATCGCATACCTGGGAACGGTCGTCGCCTTGGACAGAAGCATCTTTTACGAAGGTCGAGCCGTACTGCTTCGCGGTTTGTAGCATTCGGTGACTGCCAGATCACCCGGGGTGCTCCGTCGCCGGTTGGCTCTGACCGGCATCGTCATATTTGGGTTCGGACTGCGTGCCTGGGGTTTGACGTGGGGACTGTACGACTCTAACGTGTCCCTCCGCCCGCATCCCGACGAGTGGATCGTGTACTGGCTGTTTCAGTGGTTCGGTACTAATCACAGTCTCGATCCGTGTCCGCACGCCAAGACGGCGTGTTTTTTTGATTGGGGCATGGCATACCCGTACCTGGCATACGGCGTACGCTTCTTGATTACTCCGTTTACCTCGCTTATCCCGGCCGGGACATTCGGTCGCCAGGCCGATATGGGATTTGTGTGGTCTGTGATTGCCGGCAGAACGACGTCGCTCATTCTGTCGACCGCGACCATCCTCGTTGTCTACAAACTTGCCAGAGATGCGTTCGATGTGGAGGCCGGTTTGGTCGCGGCGCTCGTGACGTCCTTATCCACCTTGTTCGTGCAACTGGCGCATTTCGCCACTCCCGATTCCATGACTGTCTTCCTGGCGTCTTGCACCCTGCTGACGGCCATCCGGTCCTGCAGGCAGCCCAGCTCCGGCCGGTTCGCGCTCGCCGGAGTGCTTCTGGGATTGAGTATCGGTTCGGAATATCACATGGCCTTGCTGGCGGTGCCGCTGGCCGTGGCGTGGTGGCTTGGCGAGGGGTCTCGGCAGGTACGGAACGTATTCCTGGCAGTCGGTTGCGCGCTCGCCGTCTACGTGCTGAGCAACATTTATGCGGTGATCCATCTCGGGGACTTCATCGCTGCCACCGAGCATACGCTTCGCATCCGAACTGTCGACAGTGGCCTCCAGTACGGCGATCGGTGGTCGGTGTTTGGGCCGGCCTGGCTTTATGTCGTACGCTTTCCCCTCGGATATGGCGTGGGATTTGCCCTTACGGGCTGGATGATAGCCGGGACATTGTGGGCGGCACTCATCCGGCGAACCAGGGCCGACTGGGTATTGCTTTCATGGTTTGTTGTGTACTTCGTACTCGTGTCGGCCTCTCCTGCGAAATTCATGCGTTACAGCGCACCACTCCTACCTGTACTCGCTGTGTTTTCAGGGAGACTGGCGGTCGACTTGATTCGCGCATCCCGCGCCTGGCTCCGGCTTAGCACGTTCGGGCTGGTGTTTGCGGCCGTGGTCGTCTCCACGCTCTACGATGGAGCGTACCTGAGCCTCTTTTCGACGACCGATTCCCGTTCGAGCGCCGCGCAATGGCTCCAACGACGCGGGCCGTCCGGCACCGCTGTCGAGTTCGATCAGCTTCCGAACGGTCTCATCAATGTGCCATATTACTTCGCGGCGGCGGGATACCGGCCGTGTTTCTCGTTGTTTCGCCCAGCTGCGCTAGTGAATCCGGCTCGATATGTTGTGACCGACAATTACGATCTGGAAGAGCACCCGAGAATTACACAGGCCGCCGTCGACTCGTTTCAGCAAATGCTCAAGCGCGACGGACGATACCAACTGATTCTTGAGATTCATCATGTTCCGTCGTTTCTGGGGCTGACCTTTTCGATCGACGGTAGTCCGCACGATTGGCGGTATCCCTCGCATGTCATCGCGATTTATCAGAAAGCTCCGACCCGCTCGCAGGCGCGCTCTCCCTCGTGCTTTCTCAACCTGGCCGCCGCTCATGACGCGCTCTATCCGGCGCCGGCGGGAACGTGACCGTGCGCGCCGCTTGACGGTCCCCTGGTGTTAGCCGTCGCGGGGCGGTTTCGGTTCTTCCGGTGGCCGTCTGCTCCGCAGATACTTCTCGAGTTCTTCGATTAACTCGGGAGCCGTAGCGGAAGGATGTTCACTGGCGAACTGCTGCTCGAGCTGCTGCACGTACTCCATCGCATCAGGATTCTCGGCCAGCGCCTCGTCGATCTGTGCCTGAAAGGCGGTGGCGCGCGTCTCGAGCGTTTCGAGCGGCACCTCGAGCTTGGTGATGGCCAGCGCCCGTCGCAGAAGGGACAACGCGACATGGGGATTGGGCGAGGCGGAAATGTAATGGGGCACGTTGCCCCAGAGGCTTACCCCGGGGCGGTCAAGCTGGCGCCAACTATCGTGCAGCACGCCCAGGATGCCGGTTGGTCCCTCGTAACTCGAGGTTGTGATTCCCAGACTTTTAAAATCCGGGCTGCCGCTCGGCACCGTTGAAAATCCCGTGACTCGGGGATCGACCGTGTGTGGGACATCAGCCAACAGCGCCCCCAGCGTCAGGAGGCAGGAGGCGTCCAACTGCTCGGCGACGCGGCGCACCACCGTGCAGAAAGACCTCCATTTGAGTTGGGGCTCCGTCCCTATCAACAGGACGACATCATTGGGTGCATCCGGGATCTGATGCGCGTAGAATTCGTTGAGCGGCCATTCGAGCGACCGCTGACCCTGCGGGGTGAGACTGATCATGGGTCGGGACTCGGTGAAGTCGAAAAACTCCTCCGGGTCAATCCCGGCAAAACGCTTGGCGGACCACATAGTCCGCAAGGCCGAGAGGGCGAACGTAGCCGCCTGTCCCGCATCGTTCCATCCGGCGAACGCTGCCAGCATAACGGGGCGGCGCAATTCGGGCAGCTCCGAACTATCGAGAAAGCGGTCCGTGTCCATCGGCCTCCATTCCTACTCCCTGGATTGTGCCGACAGAACGCGAAAAAACCAAATGGGCCCGTGCCAGGCACGGGCCCATTTCGAATTTAGATGTCGTGGTAGAGGAAGAACTCGTACGGGTGCGGCCTGAGCTGCACGGCCTCAAGTTCTTTTTCGCGCTTATAGGCGATCCAGTTTTCGAGGAGATCCTCCGTGAACACGCCACCCTTGAGAAGGAAGTCGTGGTCGGATTCCAGCGCATCGAGGACTTCAGCCAGGCTTCCCGGAACGCTTTTCACACCGTCGCGGGCTGAGCCTTCGAGCTCGTATAAATCGGCGTCGATGGGCGTAGGCGGCTCGAGTCCCCGCTCGATTCCGTCAAGGCCCGCCATGAGCATGGCCGGGAACGCGAGGTACGGGTTGGCGGAAGGATCGGGCGACCGGAACTCGATGCGTCGAGCATTCGGGCTGTCGGAGTAGGTCGGGATGCGGACGCAGGCGCTGCGGTTGCGTACCGAATACATGAGGTTGATGGGAGCCTCGTAGCCCGGAACCAGACGGCGATATGAATTGGTCGTGGGAGCGCACAATCCAAGTAGTGCCGGGGCGTGCGTCAGAAGCCCTCCAATATAATGCCGTGCGGTTTCGCTCAGCATGCCGTAACCAGAGGCGTCGAAGAAGACGTTGGTATCGCCGTTGAAGAGGCTTTGATGAACGTGCATGCCGGATCCGTTGTCCTGGAAGATCGGCTTTGGCATGAAGGTCGCCACCAGCCCATTCGCGGCCGCGGTGTTCTTGATGATGTATTTGTAGGTGAGCACTGCGTCCGCCATGGTAGTCATGGTGTTGAAGCGCATGTCGATTTCCGACTGGCCGGCTGTACCCACTTCGTGATGATGCGCCTCGATATCGACGCCGGCGGCGATCAGCGTATCGACCATCTCAGAACGGAGGTCCTGGAGCTTGTCCATGGGAGGAACCGGGAAGTAGCCTTCCTTCGTTCTGGGTCGATACGCGAGGTTCGGTGAACCATTGCGGCCCGAGTTCCAGATTCCTTCGTCGGAGTCGATGTAGTAATACCCGGCGTTACTCGTCTGGTCGAAGGAGAGACTGTTAAAAACGTAGAACTCGACTTCAGGTCCCCAGTAGCTGGTAGTGGCGATCCCCGTCGTCTTGAGGTACTCCTCGGCGCGGCGCGTCACGTGACGGGGATCGCGCGAGTACGGCTTCATGGTCACAGGTTCGTGTACGGTACAGACGATGTTAAGCGTCGGCACGGTGCCGAACGGATCGACGAAGGCCGAATTCATGTCGGGGAGTAAGACCATATCGCTTTCGTGGATTTTCTGGAAGCCACGGATGCTCGACCCGTCGAAGCCGAAACCCTCTTCGATCGCGTCGTGGTCCACCTTGCCGATGGGAATCGAAAAGTGCTGCCAGCCTCCTACCAGGTCTACGAACCGGACATCGAACTGTCGAATGCCGGCGTCGCGCGCCCACGCGAGAATGTTCTCAGGGTCTGGACGGGAAATCCGCCAGGAATCGATCTGTGATGTAACCACTATTCCGTCCTTTCACTCTCTTCTCTCGGGTTTATTGAAGCTAGCCGGAGGGGGCCGGGACTTCCTAGGCTTCATGCCACAAAAACGGCGTAACCCGACTGTGCAAGGTGCACAATGAATCCGCGGTGGAATGAGTTCTTACAATGGAAGCGGGGAGGTGATCGAGGTCGTCCAGCCAGATTCTGTGCGCGATCCGCTACCGCCAGACGATAACCGAGACGGCGATGGAGTCGATGCTCGCTCCGCCCGCTGGATACGGCGACACATGGCCGGTGGCGTGAGCGTGATCACGACCGTTCATGGTGCGCTGTTTCGCGGAACCACGGTGAGCGCCTGCATCGCGGCATCGATCGATCCGTTTCAGATGCTGGTGTCCATTGAAGAGGATTCGCAGATGGAAGAGTGGATCCGCCGGAGCGGCGTATTTGCCTTTAACCTTCTCCCATGGAACGAACAGTTTCTAGCAGATCAATTTGCCGGATTCACGCCTGTCGCATCCGGCACTTTCCGGGGAATACCTCACTTTGTCGGTTCGACCGGAGCGCCGATATTGGAAGCCTGCATGGCCTGGGTCGAGTGCCGGGTGGTCGCTTCACTGCAAACAGGAGACCACATTTGTTTCGTGGGGGAGGCCGTCGGTGTCGGCAGCGGAAAAGGCTCCATTGACGACCCTCTGATCTACTTCTTCAACCGGTATCACCGCCTGCGCCAATAGCGGGGCTGGGCAACGAGTTGAGGCGCAGAGCGAGATCGAGCGCGAAAACGCCGTCGGCGTTGTCCCAATCCAATCCCAGGAGTTCCTGCGCCCGGCGAAGTCGATAGAGCAAGGTGTTGCGGTGGACCGCAAGGCGCCGTGCGGCCTCCTTTGCGTTTTTGCCGGTGGCCAGATACACTCGCAGCGTCTCGAGGAGTTCGCGTTGGGCAGGTGACCCGTCCAGCAATGGACCCAGCCTGACTCGCATGAACTCTTCCCCGTTTACCAGAGAGAGGAGCAGGACCGTCACCTCCACCTGCTCGTAGGGCATGATCGAGCCCCTGGCGTGGTCGAGCGCGCTGACGGCCTCACGTGCACTGCGGGCCGCACCCTCCAGTCCAGGATATGGGCGACCCAAACCTGCCTGCGAGACCGGGACGCGGGTACGGGCCGCGAGTGCCGCGAGAAACCAATCCCAGGAGAACATGGCAACATCGGGCGTCAACACGACAAACGCCTGACCGGACACGGCCAGGACGTACCTGGTTCCTCGTCCTTCCGTCTCCGTCGATGCCACGCGCTGCAGCGTCTCGGGCAGGACATCACCCACCGGGAGTGCAAGCGCCGCCCAACGGGCCTCGGGGTCGAAGGAGTCGGAGAATCGGGACCCGGCGCGACGCGCGAGAACTTCTTCCAACGGAGGAATGGCAACCACCGGTGCGCGAGTCAGCACGATTGAGATGGCGGATGCCAGCGCCGCCATGACCGCCTCATCCTCCTCCTGGCGATCGTCCCGCAGTCGGAACCCAGCGACCAGCCCTTTGCGTTCGCCGCCTCCCGCGACTTCGAGTGACAGCATACGAGGCGGTCCCGGGTTCGAAGCTCTCCCCTGGGAGTCGCGATCGAGCGCCCTTCGGGCCCGGGCCAATTCCTCGGCGGTGGGCTGGACCGCATCGTTCGGCGCAAGTAGGATCTCGCCGCCACGATCAAGCACGATCAGGCCCCCAGTGACCTCTGCTGCTCGTTGGAGTAATTCGGCCATACCGATGCCTGCAATGGCCGAATCGATCAGAGTACGATGCAACTGCTGCTCGAGTGCAAACAACTCTCTCCGTCGACGCACGATGTACCGATTGATACGCTCGCGCGTGACCTCGAGTTCCGTGGACCCCGCAACCGCCACGACGGGGGCCGCGAAATCGATCGACTCGGGATCAAGTTCGCCCTTTTCCACTCCGAATAGGACGATGCCGGAAATCCCCGTCTCGCAGAGGTCCGCGGCCCCCGCGAGCACCTCACGTGCGCGGGTCGGAGGGACCAGCACCAACTCGCCGCCCTCGATGCGCCCAAGGCCGGTGGTGCGCATGATGAGCGGATACGAGACGCGAAGGTGCAGATGCTCGTTCCCGCCGACCACCGCCCACTGGTCGGGCAGGACGGAATTGAGCACCGACCACACCGATGGCTCGAACCCCGGATTGCGACGCATGCTACTTCACAGTGACACTTTTTGCAAGATTACGCGGTTTGTCGGGATCGCACCCCAACAATAGGGCCAACTCGTACGCCAGAAGTTGCGACGCGCCCGCGATCTCGTACGGCGCGGATGACGCTCCATGCACCGGGAGAGTTATGTCGAATTCAACTTCTTCTCTTGGAGAAATTCCAATGGTGAAGGCGCCACGTGCCCGCACTTCCGCGGCCGCAGCCAGCGCTTCCCGACGGTAATCCTCATCGGGGGCCAGGATCAGACACGGAGTTCCGTGGGTAATCAGCGCGATCACCCCGTGCTTTAACTCTCCCGCGGCAAATCCCTCGGCGTGCAAATAGGACACTTCTTTGATCTTCAGAGCTGCTTCCATGGCGAGAGGATAATTGCGGTGACGCCCGAGCACGAACAGGTGCTGATGATCAACGATGAGGCGAGCAGTGTCCTTGATCAGCCCGTGCACGGCTTCTCGGTCCAACAGTGATTCCAACCTCGAAGCCGCTGCTCGAACTTCGCTCACCCCACGGTCGGCGTCGTTCCCCACCAGGCGGGAGACAAGATGCATCATTGCCACCATGGCGGTATAGGTCTTCGTCGCCAGCACACAACGCTCCAGCCCGCACTCCAGAAGGACCGTGAGATCCGCGAACCGATCGAGCGACGATCCTTCCGCGTTGGTGAGTGTCGCGATCTTTGCTCCGCGGCGTCGCGCACCACGCACCGCCTCCAGAACATCCAGAGTTTCCCCGCTCTGGGAGAATGCCACGACGAGGCTCCCGGCATCCAGAAGCGGCTCGATCAAGGTCATCTCCGACGCCGCGGCGGAGGTGCTCTTAACGCCGCCCAACTCCGCGAGCAGATATCGTGCCGACATGGCAGCATGATGCGCCGTGCCGCAGCCGATCAGGTAGATGTCTTGTGCTGTTCGTACCAGGGCAGTAAGAGCTAAGGCGTCGTGCATCTTCCGGTCGGCGATGTGCCTCAGGACAGCCGGTTGCTCGTGAATTTCCTTGACCATGAAGTGGGCGTATCCGTCCAGCCCGGCACGCTGCGTATCCCATGTGACTTCTCGCACCTCGGGCTCCAGCGTTTTTCCACTTCGGACATCGGCCAGCACAACGCCAGAGTTGGAGAGTAAAGCGGCCTGGCCATCCTCGACGAAGGTCATCCGATGGGTATGTTCCAGCAAGGCGCTAGGATCGGAGGCGAGGTAGATCCCGTCCTGCCCCCAGCCCAGTGCCACCGGAGAACCGTTTTTGGCAAGCACGATGCGACCGGTCTGAGCATCCAGAACCGCGACCGCACTCATGCCTTCAACCTGACGGAAAACGGTCAAAAGCGCCGATAGCAAGTCGGGCTGCCGCCGGATTTCCTCTTCCAGTAGATGGACCAGCACTTCGGTGTCGGTCTGCGAGAGGAAGCG
>DAINCT010000052.1:0-3307 GCA_036732245.1 Chloroflexota bacterium
CGGATCGATCTCCCAGACGCAGGACTCACCATTTATCGTTATGTCGAGTTTCACTCCTGTGTTCCCCTCAATTCGACCCCAACGCCGTCTGGATGGCGCGTCTCGTCAGGACTCCACTGAGGCGTGACCGATACTCGGCCGACGCCCGCCAGTCCGAGATGGGGCGAATGTCGGCACGGACCAGGCGTTCTATCTCGGTCAGAACCTGGGTCGACGCCGGCTCGCCCTCGAGTGCTGCTTCCGCGCTGCTGGCTCTCATGACGACGGGCGCGACCGCGCCCAGAGCAATTCTGACGTTCCGTAGGCGATCCCCGTCGCGATCGAAGGAGACTGCCACGTTGACGAGTGCGATGTCCGATTTGCTGCGGGCGAGCTTGATGAAAAACCCCTGCCGGTCGGCAGACTGTACCGGGATGCGGATCTCACGAATAAGACGGTCGCCCAGAGACGTGCGGTGTGGCGCCTGCAAGATCGATTCGAGCGGCACCTCATCGGACTCGTGGCCGACAAGCCGGAGTTGCGCGTCGAGCGCCATCAGGGCCGGTACAGCGTCCGCGGCCGGAGATGCGTTGGCAATATTGCCGGCGACCGTCGCGGCGTTACGAATGAGCCAGGGTGCGGTTTCCCGCAGGGCGCGCCGCAACATACCACCGCATACTGATTTCATCGCCTCTTCCGCATCCCGCAGGAGGGCTCCGCCGCCGATGACAAACCAGTCACCCGCCCGTTCGGCATAACCGATGCCGGCATGACGAATGTCGATGGCCCGTTCGACCTGAGCGGGTCGATGAACCAATAGGTCGCTGCCGCCTGCCAGATACACGGCACGTTCGCCCAGCTCACGCTTCAGTCGCACGGCTTCATCGACCGAAGAGGGCCGGCAGTATTCCCTGAGATTGTTCACTTTATAACTCGTCCATACGTTGCCATAGTTGATGAGCCTCTTGGCGGGCGTCGGCTCTTACCTGCTCTTCGTCCACGCCGACGATCTCACCCTTCCTCAATATCCACTTTCCGCCGACCATAACACTTTCGACCTGCTCGGCAGACAAACCGAACATCCAATGCCATGCAAGATTCGCGGCACGCAGTTCGGTTGGGGGGTCGTAATTCAGCACGACCAGGTCGGCCAGTCCTCCTGCCTCGATTCGCCCGAGTGGCGCGCTGAAATACGACGAAGCGAGAGTCGCTCCTCCGGCCAGCATAGCCGCGATGAATTCAGCCGACGTGGACAAGTCGGACTCACGCGAACGGAAGAACGCGGTGCGGCTCTCGGCGAACATGTCGCCGTCGATACCGTCCGTACCGAGCGCTGCTTTCTCGCCGAATCGCGCCACCGGTCCAAACCCGACGCTGTTGTTCATGTTCGACCTACAGTTATGCACCAGCCAGGACCCATGAGCATGTATCAGGCCGATTTCCCATTCGTCCAGATGGACTCCATGGGCCGCGATGGACTCAGCATTCAATATGCCGGCATCGGCGAGGCGACTCGCGACACGCCGACCCGAGCGACGTAGCGAATCCTCCTCGTCACTTGCGGCCTCCGCCACGTGGATATGCACTCCGGTGTTATGATGCCGTGCCAACTCGGCGAGCCGGCTCAGAGAGTCGTCCTCCAGGGTGAAGCTGGCATGCGCACCAACATTCCCGCGGATGTTCCCTCGTCGATTCTGTGCCAGAAATCGGTCGTTCTCATGGAGGCCCTGATCCCGGCGCTCGCGGCCGTCCCGGTCCGTGACCTCATAGCAGAGCACGGCGCGCATACCAACCGACTCGAGCCCGTCCGCCAGCATATCCAGGCTGCCGAGGATGGCGTTTGGAGAGGCATGGTGATCGACCAGGGTCGTGGTGCCGGCACGTACTGCGTCGATCGCTCCGACGAGAGCCGAGGCGCGAATGCTGGGTTCGTTCAACGCGCGATCGAGCCGCCACCAGATGAGTTGCAGGACTTCCAGGAAGTTCGTCGGCTGAACGCGTGGCCCCGGCATGCCGCGTGCCAGCGCCGAGTACAGGTGTGTGTGCGCGCAGACGTTGCCAGGAATAACAAGCTTCCCCGAACACTCGACCACTTCATCGGTCATGCCGGGAGGTACCGTCTCGAGCACGCTTTGTATACGGTCGCCCTGCACATCGAGGTGACCGAATCGGAGCATGGGCGGGTACAGAGTCGCCAGCGTGGCATTGGCCAGAAGCACGGTCATGAACCTCCCACGATGCGTTGTCCGAGCAGTGACCGCTCGCCAATGCTACGGAATAGTATTCGACCGTACCAAAAACGACTTCCCGTCGGAGCCAGAGTCACATTTCGGCCTCCCAGGCGTTGATACACCAGCACGACCATCACGTCAAGGAGGTAGAAATGATTTGGTTGCAGGCGAAAAATCGCGTCCTGGCGGGAATACTGGCTCTGACGGTGATTCTTATACTTTCGGTCGCGATGGGTCAGCGCGCCTTTGCTCGAAGCGCAACAGGCGCTGTCACGAAGCAGGCGACGACGACCGGTCACACCATCACTGTTTCCGGGCATGGAGAGGCGCTGGCCACGCCTGACAAGGCGACCATTTCGGTCGGCGTGCAAACCAAAGGCATCGACGCCCAGTCGGCGCTCAGTTCGAATTCAACCAAGCTCAACGCGGTGGTTGCGGCCGTCGAAGCTCAGGGGGTTACAGCCGATCACATTCAGACGAGCGACCTGAGCTTGTACCTTGATTCCCAATCGAACACCTATCAGGCGAGTCACACCCTAACCGTGACCCTCGACAACATCGCGAAAGTCGGCACGGTGCTGGATGCAGCGGTCGCAGCCGGAGCGAACAATTCGTGGGGCGTCGAATTCGGACTGAAAGATGCGTCCGCTCAAGAGGCGCAGGCGCTGACTGCAGCCGTGACGGACGCACGAAGGCGGGCCGACGCCATGGCCGCGGCACTTGGGGTGAGCGTGAGCGGAGTCGGATCGGCCTCCGACGTGGCGTACTCTCCGCCGATTCAATACGCGGGCGTGGCGCGGGCGGCCAGTGCCCCGTCGTCTGCCACGCAGGTACAGCCCGGGCAACTCACGACGTCCGCGGACGTCAGCGTCGTCTACACGTTCGGATGAGCTGTGCGCCGCAGGACGGCCCGGAGATCTCCCTCGAAACGATGCATGGATATTACGGCGGCTCGACGCCGGTGATTCTCCCTTCGATCGGAAGCGGACAGGAGAAGGGAAGCCACTCGCTGGTCGTCCCATTCTTCATCGAAGTATGTTGCTGAATCGCCCGCCACCTCCCGGAATACCGGGATGTCGGTGCAGACCACCGGCACC
>DAINCT010000052.1:3317-14370 GCA_036732245.1 Chloroflexota bacterium
GCCTCGAGCAGCGGCATGCCAAATCCCTCTTCGATCGACGGCAAGAAGACGACGTCACTCAATTGCATGAGTTCGCGCACCGTGATGTCGCTGGGCTCCTCTGCCAACAGATCCGGCAATAGCACGACGGCAGCCTCGAGCCCGGCGGTCCGGATACTGCGTCGAAGCTCGCCCCGGACGTGTGCCGATACGTGAGGTTCGTGAGGCGAGGCAGCCGCCGTGATGAGCATGCGGAAACCGGCTGCTCTATGAGCGAGTTCCGTTGCCACGCGCAGGGCGCGATCGAGACACTTGTGGGGAAGCGCCTTGGCGGGGACGAGCACGACCGGTTCAGACTCGAGCAATTTCGTCGCGGCGATGACGCACCGCGCCTGACTTTCGATCTGCAGCCAAGTCAGAATGTCGAGCGGAGGATAAACCACCTGAATCCGATCCGGCGGAAGGTCCAGCGCTGTGCTGAGCTCCTGGAGTCGGGATCGAGAAATGGCCACCCAGGTCACTCGGTCTCGCACCGCGGATGAGATATGCATCGCACCATCGTCATTCGCGCGAACGTATCTGCTGACGGACGAAAGGTCTGCGGTCCAGGCCACCCAGCTGATATCAGTTCGCTCCTGGATTAGCACTTCCAGGGCTGAGGTTAAGAACGGGTTCAGAGAGACGGTCAGCGCGTTGTGGATCCAGCAGTCAGTGCAGCCTCGCAGGGCGGAGGCGAGTCGTGTCACCAGGCCGGCCACCAGCGGGTGCTCAGGCGTTGGACGCGTGCCCTTGAGCGCACGCACAGAGCGCGCGACTGCGTTGTCGCTCGGGTCCATGGCGCGAATCTGGATCATCTTCACTCCATCCAATGCGGTTCCTCGTCCAGTCACAATCACGGCCTGGTGACCGAGGTGAGCGAGCACGGAACACTGCCGGGCCATCAAGTTCTCTATGCCTCCGATCGCGGGAAGTGCCGTGTAATGCACGATTGCCACGCGTCGAGCGGCTCCCGAACCGATATTTTTTATCAGTGCGCGAGCGTCCTGGGCGCTTTGAGCACGCGGTCGGGCCGCGCAATTAGTAGCAACTTTGTCCTAAAATAGAGCACGATCAGCGTCCTCCAGAAAACGCTCGGGGAGAGTATTTTACTTGACCTAGCGCCAATTCCTCGATCAGACTGGGACGCTTAACCGGCCACGCAGAGGGAAGCAGCCACTTGATTTCGTACATACAGGGCACGTTGAAGCAAAAGCTCGACGACCGAGTGGTCGTGAACGTCAATGGCCTGGGCTACGACGTCTTTCTGCCGCAATTTGTTATGCGCGGTCTGGAAGACCGAGCTGAAGGTGAGCCGATCGAGTTCGACATTTACTATCACGTGACCGATCGCCAACTCCGGCCAACCCTTATCGGCTTCAATAATGGTTTCGAAAAGCGTTTCTTCGAGAAGTTTATCTCGGTCGAGGACATCGGCCCGCAAAAGGCCGCACGCGCCCTGGTGCTATCCGTGTCCGCCATCGCACAGGCCATAGAAACGGATGACATCACCGTGCTGCGCAAGTTGCCGGGGATAGGGGAACGGACCGCGCGCAAGATGGTGGCGACCTTGCGCGGCAAAGTGACAGAGGAAGCGCTCCTGCGCGATGCCGGATTCGCCACGGTGCCCGGCGCCGCGCCGCCATCTCCGACATCGGTCCTGGAGGAAGACGGAATAGACATTCTGGTCAACCTGGGGCATCGTAGATCGGAGGCTGCAACGAAAGTGCGAGCCGCGCTGCAGCGCAACCCGGACGTGACGTCGCCCGAAGAATTGATCCGGGAAGTCTATAAGGGAGAGCGGCCTCAGGGAGAGTAAGTCCCTGAACAGGGAGCCAAGCACGAAAGGAAACACACGTGCCACGCACGCCGGCGCTGACCGAGGAAAGTAGCTCGGGCGCCTTCGAAGAAAATGAAGACGAGCGGGCGCTCATTACAAATCTTCGTCCGCATACGCTCGACGAGTACGGCCATGCCGGCCAACGAGCGGTGGTGGAGAACCTTCACATCGCGATCGAAGCGTCACAAAAACGTGATGAGCCACTCGATCACGTCCTGCTGCACGGGCCACCCGGGTTGGGGAAAACCACCCTGGCGCAGGTTATTGCGAACGAGATGGGTGGACACTTTGTCGGCACCTCTGGCCCTGCGCTCGAGCGCCAAAGCGATTTAATGGGAATCCTCTCGAATCTGGACACAGGAAGCGTTTTATTCGTGGACGAGATTCACCGCATGCCACGTGCCGTCGAGGAGTTTCTATATGCTGCCATGGAAGACTTCAGCGTCGACTTCGTGATCGAGAAGGGTACCCACGCACGCACCATAAAATTCCCCATCAAGCGCTTCACGCTGGCTGCTGCAACTACGCGCATGGGAATGATCAGCGCCCCGCTACGCGACCGTTTTGGGCTGCAGTATCACCTCGACTTCTACGAGCCGGAGGAACTGTCGCGGGTGATCATGCGATCCGCCCAGCTATTGGAGACACCGATCGAAGTCGACGGCGCCTTCGAGATCGCGCGGCGTTCCCGTGGCACGCCCCGCATCGCCAACCGATTGTTAAAGCGAGTGCGCGATTATGCGCAGGTGAGGGGTGACGGGGTCGTGACGGTCGAGATTGCCCGCGAGGCATTGCGGCGGGAAGGCGTGGACGAACACGGCTTGAACGAGCTCGATCGCCGCTACCTGCAGACCATCGTCGACTTCTATGACGGCGGACCGGTGGGGATCGATGCGTTGGCGGCAACGATTAACGAAGAGAAGGATACGCTGGTGGACGTGATCGAACCGTACCTGCTCAAACAGGGCTGGGTGGTCCGCACGGCGGGAGGCCGCAAGATCGGATCGCAGTATCACACGACCGCAACGCGCCAGAAACCGCTCTTTGATTAAATGATCTCGGTCTCGGGTTCCGTTGACCGAATCGTCTTCCAGAATCCGGACAATGGATTCTGCGTTGCACGCTTCGTGCTGGCCGAGGCGAGCGCGGACGAGGAGTCGTCTACCACTATCGTGGGCACGTTGCCGCATGTCCGAGAAGGCGAGACGCTCAAGTTGGACGGTGAGTGGCAGGTGCACCCGATCCATGGGCGCAATTTTCGGGTGGAACGATATGAGGCCACACTGCCCACCAGCGTTGCAGGAATCGAACGATACCTCGCGTCGGGCGCCGTGAGCGGTATCGGCCCCGTGAGCGCGAGTCGCATCGTGGACCACTTTGGAGAGCGAACGATCGAGGTGCTGGACACCGAACCCGATTTGTTGGGCGAAGTGGCGGGAATCAGCGCCAAGCGACTCGGCGTGATCAAAGACTCATGGTCGCAGCAACGCAGCGTGCGGGAGATCGCACTGTTTCTCCAGGATCACGGCATCAGCGTGGCACTGGCCGGCCGCCTCCACCGCAAATATGGCGAGGATGCGATCGCGATCGTGCGGGCCGATCCATATAAGCTCGCCCGCGACATCGAGGGAATCGGATTCCGCACCGCGGATTCCATCGGGAAGCGACTGGGCATCTCTCCTCGTTCCGTCTCGCGCTACGTCGCCGGGCTGCGTCATGTGTTGTCGGAGGGTGTCGACGAGGGGCATGTTTTTCTGGAGCGCACAGAACTTTTCCGCCGCGCCGCGCAGTTGCTCTCGGCGCCCGTGGCGGAACTCGAGCCTGCCCTACTCGAATCGTTACAGCACTCCGACACCGTGCTCGATGCCGAGCGTGTCTACCTGGCACCGTTTTATCGGGCCGAGGTGGGCGTGGCGCAGATGATCCGGGATCTCAATGGGACGCCGTCATCGCTCACTCTGGACCGGCATTTTAACGTGGCGGAGGCGGTCGCTACCGCGGCGGAAGCACAGGGACTTTCGCTGGCCCAGAAACAGATAGAAGCGGTCGAACTCGCGCTGGTTCGCAAGGTGTCCATCCTCACCGGAGGACCGGGCACCGGTAAGACCTCGACGCTACGAACCATCATTTCAGTGCTCGATGCGGCCGAGATCTCGTACTGCCTGTGCGCGCCCACCGGGCGTGCGGCGAAACGGGTGGCGGAAACCACCGACCGGCCGGCGTCGACGATCCACCGATTGCTCGAATACCAACCGGGACTCGAGGTCTACAACTACGATCGGAACCGACCGCTGCCGTACGACTTCGTGATCGTGGACGAAGTCTCGATGCTGGATATTTTGCTCTGCTATCACTTGCTCAAAGCCGTGCCACCGGAGTCGCACATACTGCTGGTGGGGGATGCCGATCAGCTGCCCTCCGTGGGAGCCGGCAGCGTGTTGCGAGATTGCGTGACGAGCGACGCGATTCCGGTGGTGACGCTCACCGAACTGTTTCGACAGTCTCGTGATTCGCAGATTATTCTCGCCGCCCATCAACTCATCCGAGGAGAGGTGCCGTCGATCGCGAACGGTCCGGACGATGATCTGTTCTTCGTGCGTTCCGATGACGAAGCAGGCGTGGTGCGCGCCATCAAACTGCTTCTGGCCGAGCGTATTCCCCGCAGGTTTGGCTTCGATCCGGTGGAAGACGTGCAGATCATCTCGCCCATGCATGGCGGACCGGCGGGGGTCACCGCCTTGAACGTCGAGGTTCAGGCGCTTTTGAACCCGCCCGATCCAGCCCGACCGGAACTACGGCGCGGTGAGCGCTCGTACCGTCTCGGCGACAAAGTGATGCAGGTTCGCAATAACTACGACAAGGACGTGTACAACGGCGATGTGGGTCGAATTGTTGTGGTGGACACCGAAGAACAGGCACTCACAATTGCCTTCCCGGCTCCGGGGGGCGGGTCGATCGAACTGGAGTATGGTCCTGATGAGCTGGATGAGTTGGTACTCGCCTACGCTGTGTCAGTCCATAAGGCGCAGGGCAGCGAGTTCCCATGCGTCATCATCCCGGTCGTCCCCCGGCACGCGATCCTGCTGCAACGCAGCCTGCTCTATACGGCCGTGACCAGAGCGAGACAACTTTGCGTGCTGGTGGGGTCGCCTCTCTCATTCGAGCGCGCGATCGGTCGAGAGCAATCGCTGCGTCGCAACACGTACCTGAGTACCAGGCTGGCGGGATACGGCGATGCTCCGAGTGGCGGGCTACTCTAGGCTGTGGCCTTTTTTCTCGCCTCACTCGCGACGATCGTCAGTGTCGTAGATCCGGTTGGCATCGCGCCGCTATTTCTCGCGCTCACTCCCGGAATTCTGCCGGCGGAGCGGACTCGAGTCATTCGGCGCTCTATCATCGTTGCCACGATCGTGCTGCTTGCATTCGCGGCCGGTGGACGGACGCTCCTCAGCTCGCTCGGCATTACGGTACCGGCTTTCTCCATCGCAGGCGGTATCCTGCTGCTCCTGATTGCGGTGGACATGTTGTTCGCGCGTAAGTCGCGCACGCGAGAAACGCCCGAAGAGGCGGCTGAAGCCCTCAAGAGTACCGATGTCAGCGTCTTCCCGTTGGCGATCCCAATCCTGAGTGGTCCCGGCGCCATCGCAACTGTTGTGCTCTATATGTCGCAAGCCGGAACAGACGTATGGAAGATCGTCGCGGTGATAGCCGCTATCCTGCTGTCGCTCGTCGCGAGTTACCTATCCATGCGATTGAGCGCGCTCTTGTTACGCGCGCTGGGCGAGACCGGCGTGCATGTCATCGGGCGAGTGATGGGGATCCTGCTGGCGGCCCTTGCCGTCCAGTTCGTCTTGAACGGCGTAGCTGCCTACTACCACCAGAACCTTGCCAGGTAGCGGATTTTCGAGAAGCTTGCAGGAAGAGGACAAACATGCCGGCCGTATGTATCGTAGGCGGAGGGTATGCCGGTGTACGGGCCGCGCGGGAACTGGCTGTTCGACTCGATCGCACGTGGTCGATTACTTTGATCGACCGTGGCGAATGCCATCAACTCATAACGCGCCTGCCGGAAGTGGTAGCGGAGAAGATTCAAGCTCACGACGCTTGCGTTCCGTTCGCACGGATACTTCAACGCCGCATACACCACCTCCGTGCCGAGGTACTCGCAGTCGACCTTCCAGCGCGGCGGGTCGAGACATCCGAAGGTTCAATCGATCCGGACATTCTCGTCATAGCACTCGGCACCGCGCCGGACTTCCTCGGTATACCGGGGGCAGAAACTCACTGTCTGACGGTCAAATCCGTGCGCGATGCGGTTCGCCTCCGAGATACACTGCAGGCGCTGCGTCAGAGTAGAACCGTGACCCGCGTGGTTATCATCGGCGCCGGCTACACCGGGACAGAAGTGGCCGGCGAATTGTCGGCCCCTGAATACCGCGTGTCAGAGGCGGGCGATCTGGGATGGGTAGACGTGCGGATCGTCGCCGAAGACTCGCGACTCTTGCCTCAGGCCAGCCCCCAGATAAGCGCGTCCGTGCAGCACATTCTGCAACGCCGCAATGTGCCGCTTCATATGGGTGAGTCTGTGCAAAGCGTGGATGAGACGGGACTGCAGACCGAATCTGGAGAGCGGTATGGGGCCGACCTGGTGGTCTGGGCTGGGCAAACCCGGGTGGCGATTGCAGTGCACGGCGGAGCCGGGAGCGACATCCCCGCGGCGAAGTTCTCGGTGGATCCATACCTTCGTGTGGGGAGCCACGATGCAATCTTCGCCTGTGGCGACGCCTCGTTGGCATACGACTACGCGCACGGTAGGGTATCGGCTTCATCAGCACAACTCGCCCTGCAACAGGGCGACATCGTGGCCCAAAATATCGACTCGACGGTCCGCGGCAAGCCCCTACGGGAATATCGGCCCCGCGTCCTGGGAGAGGCACTCAGTCTTGGGGGCAGCGACGCGGTGGCTGAAGTCGGTGGAGTCCTCCTTTCAGGACGAGCGGCGGCGACCGTCAAACGTGCGGCATTGCTGCGATATCTTGCCGGTCTCTCACTTCCAGCCTTGGCGTGAGTCGCGTTCGCCTCGGACGCCCAACGTCATCTAAGTAGGCGAAATCGTGGTATAAAGTGCGTAGAAATAGTTGCAGTGGGGTGTCCGTGGCGCTTTTGTCTCTGATGGTGGTTGTGCGCCTGGCAGTGGGAGTGGCCGTTTTACTCCTGCTTCCCTTCGTCTCCTCATCGCTGCGCAGCGTTGTTGCACGTGCTCGCTACGCTCTCCACTGCTTTTCCCAGGAAGCGATCGGTCGCTTGCGCGCACCGATCTGGTTGGAGGAGTCATGGGCAAGGACAGACGACAAAGCCCGAGCACTCTGCTCTGGTTCATTCGTCATAAATCGTACGTTCCAATCTCAGAGATCAGGCGCCGATTCGTGGTCGAATCGGAGGACGGCGCCTTCATTGAAGCGGGTAACCGTCGTCGCGCGTACGTAGGGCTCCCCAGTGGGACCGCCCAGTCGTTGGAGAAGCTCTGGCAACAGGGCAAGATAGGCTTCGAGTTTTCGTCGGAATTCGACGCGGACGTATTGATCGGCGTGTATCCGATGGTGCCGTCAAAAGATCACATGAACGGCAACGGAAACGGGTATGGTCATCCACATCATCGCCCGCTTCCTCCGCCACCGGAGAATGGGGATTGGGCCATCGTAAGAAAGGAAGAGAATGACAGTCCAAGCGGCCCGGAGTAACCGGCTAACGGCGACGGAGACCCTTCCCGGGCGCGGAAATTGGTGGATACAGCCGGTATCCGTGGCAGTTGGCTTCACGCTCTTTGTGATCTATGCCTTTTGGTCGGTGGCGTTCGGTAGCGGGGCGCACGCCTGGGTGCAGGGTCCGTACTTATCGCCCTTCTATTCGCCGCTCATCAAATTGCCGATCTGGCCGCTCTCTTCGGCATTTCTGGTGGCCTGGGTGCCGCTTGCATTTCGCGGTACCTGTTACTACTACCGCAAGGCATACTATCGGGCATTCTTTTGGGACCCACCCGCCTGCGCGGTGGCGGAGCCGCGTAAGCGTGAAGGTTACAAAGGTGAGCGCGCGTTCCCCTGGGTGCTCAACAACTTTCACCGCTATTTTCTCTATCTGGCACTGATCGTCCTGGGGTGGCTGTGGTGGGACACGATCAACGCATTTCGCTTCCAGCACGGCTTTTATATCGGCGTGGGTTCGGTCCTGATGCTCGCCAATGTGGTACTGCTCTCGGGATACACTTTTTCTTGCCATGCTCTGCGCCACTTCGTCGGCGGCAGCGTCGATTGCTTCTCCTGCGTGCGAGGTGGCCGAGCCCGCCATGGCCTGCTGGGTATCGTGAGCCGGATCAATCCGTACCACGGATCCTTCGCGTGGTTCAGCCTGGTTTCCGTCTGCGTGGTAGACGTATACATTCGCGTGGTGTCGTCAGGGGTTTTCGGCTCGTGTTTCGGCGCTCATACGGGCTGCTGAGATGATCGAGAGCTACGAAACGCACGAACACGACGTGCTGATAATCGGCGCTGGAGGCGCAGGTCTGCGGGCCGCGATCGCCGCTGCGGAAGCCGGCGCTTCGGTGGGCGTGGTGTGCAAGTCCCTGTTAGGAAAGGCGCACACTGTCATGGCGGAGGGCGGCATGGCTGCCTCGCTCGGCAATGTCGATTCGGCCGATAGCTGGAAAATGCATTTTGCCGACACGATGCGTGGCGGCCAGATGATCAACAACTGGCGCATGGTGGAGCTGTTCGCCCAGGAAGCTCCGGAACGAGTGTATGAACTCGAACGCTGGGGCGCTCTCTTCGATCGCACGGATGACGGAAAGATCATGCAACGCGCCTTCGGTGCACACAGTTTTCGACGACTGGCTCATGTGGGAGATCGCACGGGGCTCGAGTTGATCCGCACCCTTCAGGACAAAGGGGTGCACTCCGGCATCGACGTCTATATGGAATGCACCCTTACGCGCCTCATTCTGGACGGCGAACGGGTGTCCGGTGCCTTCGGGTACTGGCGTGAGGACGGTCGATTCGTCTTGTTCCGAGCCCGAGCGGTCATCATCGCCACGGGCGGCTGGGGCCGCATGTATAAGGTCACGTCGAATTCGTGGGAAGGCACCGGCGACGGGATCGCGATGGCGTATGAAGCGGGCGCCGAGCTGCGAGACACCGAAATGGTGCAATTCCATCCCACGGGCATGGTCTGGCCGCCAGGGGTGCGTGGGCTTCTCGTCACCGAGGGGGTCCGGGGCGAAGGCGGCACTTTGAAGAATTCAGAAGGCGAACGGTTCATGCTGCGATACGATCCGAAAAAGAAGGACCTGTCATCGCGCGACGTGGTGACGCGGGCCATTCACCGCGAAGTGCAAGAAGGCAGGGGCAGCGAGCATGGCGGTGCCTACCTGGACATCAGTGATAAACCGGCGGATTTCGTGCGCCACAAGTTGCCGTCGATGTACGAGCAGTTCATCAAGCTGGCCGATATCGATATCACCAAGGAGCCGATGGAAGTCGCACCCACCGTGCACTATGCCATGGGCGGCATTCGGGTAGAGGCGGAGACCGGGGCCAGCAGCGTGTCCGGCTTATTCGCCGCGGGAGAGGCGGCCGCGGGTCTGCATGGGGCCAACCGCCTGGGCGGCAATTCGCTGACCGATCTGGTCGTATTTGGACGACGCACCGGCGAAGCGGCCGCGGCGTATGCTGACCGCCTACGCACACCGCTGGCCATCGACGAGCACCAGATCCAGTGTGAGAAAGAGCTCCTGCTGCGTCCGTTTGAAAGTGGAGGACGTGAAAACGCCTATTTACTCCATCAGGAACTACAAGATGTGATGTCGACTCACGTGGGTATCTTCCGTGAAGAGAGCGTCATGCAAGAGGGCTTGCAGAAGGTTCTGGATCTTCAGGAACGCGCCTGTGACATCGACGTGCAGGGCTCGCGGATGTTCAATCCCGGCTGGCACTCGGCGCGCGATGACCTCTTCATGTTGACCGTGGCGGAGGCCGTCATTCGAGCCGCCATCCTCCGGAAGGAGAGCCGAGGAGCCCACTTTCGTACCGACTATCCCGACAAGGACGAGCACCTGGCGAAAGTAAACTTCATTGCCTGCAAGACCGAGTCGGGAATGGAGATCAAGCCGCGGCCCATTCCGCCCCTGCCGCCGGAATTGGCACAAGTGATAGAGGAAACGAACTCATGAGTGAAACGGAGTACACGTTTCAGGTATTTCGCGGGGACGCGAATGGCGGCGAGGAACGTGAGTACAAGGTGCCGGCCGTTCCCGGCATGGTGGTGCTGGACGCTATCCACTGGATTCAGGCGCACCTCGCGGGGGACCTTGCGGTGCGATGGAACTGCAAAGCCGCCAAATGCGGATCGTGTAGCGCCGAGATCAACGGTGTCCCGAAATTGATGTGCAAGACTCGACTCGACGACTTCAAGGGCGTTGACGTACACGTGGCGCCTATGCACACTTTTCCGATCATCAAAGACCTGGTAACTGACGTTTCCTGGAATTACACCGTGAACAAGCGCATCGCGCCGTTCACACCACGCGACGATGAACCGAGCCCGTTCATCATGTATCAGCAAGACGTCGACCGGCTGTACGAATCGCGCAAGTGCATCGAGTGCTTCTTGTGCCAGGACGTCTGCCACGTGCTGCGGAATCATGGCGAAATGAGCGAGTACTTCGGCCCAAGGTTCATGGTGCGATATCAATATCTGGCCATGCATCCCAAGGATTCTCTGGACCGGCGCGAGGCCATCAAAGATAAGGGCGGGGTGGGTCTGTGCAATATCACCAAGTGTTGTCAGGAGGTGTGCCCCGAGCACATCCACATCACCGATAACGCCATTATTCCTCTGAAAGAGCGCGTGGCCGATGAGTTCTTCGACCCGGTGCGGTGGTTTATTCGCCGGAGGGGTGATCAGGAAGCGAAGCCCAAGGAAGACTTGGATGGCTCCGGCGTTGACCCGCAGCCGCAGCGCCCTCAGCCGCGCGAGCTTTCCGGGGGAAAAGACGTCGCTGCGTCCTAGCAGTCGCAGAGCATGAAGAAGCCCTTCTCTCGATGACGGAGAAGGGCTCTTTTGTGCCTTGATAAGAGAGGCATGCAGGAAATAAAAAGAGAACCGCACTGGCAGCGGCCGATCGTCCCACCGAGGTAGACCCGGCAG
>DAINCT010000053.1:0-1810 GCA_036732245.1 Chloroflexota bacterium
GTTCCAGCGTGTACCCCGTAAGGTCTACGTCACCCCGCCGGTCCCACAGCGGTGACATGCCCGCGAGGCCGATCGTCACGCCGACGGTGCCCTCGCGCCACGCTCTGCCATGACTGTCATTGATCAAGACGGGGACCCACGTGCCTGAAATCTCGTGCAGAGCTTCGCGGAGTTCCCGGGCAGATCGGTCACAATCGACCGGAAGGAGCGCGACCTCTTCGTCCTCGCCCTGCTGTTCGATATTGGATCGGTCGATTCCGGCATTGGCACACACGAAGCCTCGCACGTCTTCCACCACGATCAAGCCGGGTCGGATTCGCAACACTTCACGGCTCTCACGCAGGATCAGTTCGACGATTCGTGGGTCCTTGGCCGACTGTTCGGCCAGCGCCTGCGCCTCGGCCGACGGCACGACCTCCCTCAGACGAACCACCCTGCCCTCCGCCTTCGAGACGATCTTCTGGGCGACTACGAGAATATCGCCCTCCGCGAGGACGATGTCCGCCGCCTCCAGGGCATGCGCAAACATCGACGCCATTGAATCTCCCTCCCGGATGAGAGGGAGCCCTTCGATCGGGATCAGCGACAACACTACAGTTGCTGGGCGTGTTTCACCGCACCCGGCGCGTACACCGAGCGCCAGGAATCCTCCTCGACGAGCTCGAACTGTAGCCGGGGAAAGTTTGCCCCGAACAGCATGTCGCCGGCTCGCCCTTCCAGAAACAGTATGACTGCCGGGTCGTCGGCCTTCAACTTCATGAGGCGCGCGGTGTCACCCCGAGCCGACACGTTGGCATCGTAGGACTTCTTGCCGGCGAGTGTCATCCCTATATCGAACTGACTCGTCGCACCCAGAACCCGACAGATTTCCTTTGAGGCGATCTTCAGATTCTCCGCCGACCACAGCGACGGCTCGATGAAGACGCGCAATTGGGCGCACACCGGGACTCCTGGCACCGAATTGAGATACAGCGGGCCGGTCACGAACGGAACAGGCGATCGGTTCCCCGCGTACGCCAGCTTGTGCGCAAGATCGAATGCCTCCATTACGGCTTCGAGCTACCGACCGTCGGCGCCTTAATCGTCAACTTCTCGCCAAACTTTCCCAACAGTTGCTGGAAGACAAGCTTGATGCCGTTAGTCGTGTCATTGACCGTTGCCAGGTACTTGTAAGGTAAGGGGTGAGCCTGCCCGACGTAGTAGTCGAGCAGCGCCTGGGTGGTTGCACCGGTGGTCGGATCGACGTCAATTTCGGTGGCTTGAATGTGCCAAACCGAGACCCCTGCCACCGTATCAGGGCCAAGATTCGTGAGGTCCTTGATCTGCGTGGTCGGTGTCGTGGAGCCGGATCCCGATCCGGAGCCGCCGCTGGATGAGGCATTGGGGCAAGAAAGTGGATTATCGACCGGGAAGGTGAAGACTGCCGCTGCAGTCGCAGTACTCTTCTTCCAGACGTTCTTGGTCGATTTCCCCTTCTTGTAGTAGCTGTTCTTGACCTGAATCAGATTGAAATTGTTGCTTCGCGACTGAGCGGTGCCCTCGAGCGTTTCCTTACCCGTGACCTTCGCTTTGAGGGATGGACCTTTGCACGTCGCATCACCCACCGCGTCGATATGGATCTTGATGGTCGATTGTTGATCCCCGTCCGTGATGTTCTCGAAATGGACTCCAGTTAGTGCGCCGTACACCGAAAACGAGTTCTGCAAGAGGGTCACAGGATCGGGATACGCCGGGTTCGTCGTAGGCGCAGGTGTCGGAGCCACGGTCGCAGTGGGTGTCGCCGTGTCCGCCGCCTGTTGCGGCAGGAAGG
>DAINCT010000053.1:1820-14275 GCA_036732245.1 Chloroflexota bacterium
TGAGGCTTCCGATCGCCGGCAACATGATCGACGTGTACCCGTGAGGCCAGGAGACGGCTGCCTTGTGAGCCGGCTGCCCCAGCGACGCCGCGGAACTGAATGAGGTACCCAGGAATACGAAAGCAATGCCTGCCACGACGGCGAAAATTTTCATGCGAAGGCCTTTCTAAAACGATGCCCGAATGGCGGAACACCGAGATTGAGGTCGCACCCTGGAGTGATCCGTCCTTCCCTCCAAGATTAGTGCGCCGAATTCTGAGGTGACGATGTTCCGGACGTCTATATTCAAAGGTAGTATAGCGCGGTGCAAACGGCAATCACCGGCTGGTCAACTGGTCTCGTCATCATGGTTTCAGTCTGGAAACATACAGAGGGGAGAGAATCGTATGACAATCGAAGGTGCATCCGAGGTCTTACAACGAGCGCACGACGAGCCGGAATTTCGGCATCTGTTGCATACCGAACCGGACCGCGCCATGCACGGGTACGACATCGAGCCTGATGAACGAGCCGCGATTATCTCAGGTGACATCGGGCGCCTGCAGCAACTCGGAGTGAGTGAGGCTCTGAGTGAACTGGCGTTCGATTACAAGCCGACGAGACAAGAGCCGACCCAGCCTTGACTCAAGACCGGTGCCGGGATGATTCCTTCCGCCGACGCTGCGATCCTGCCGCTTAGGTCGCGCCGGTAACCGTGCCACGAATCGCTACCCCGACCAGAAACAGCCCCGCCAGGCCGAAGTAGAGGGAGTCACGCCGGGTGGTCCCTTCGTCCGACATGAAGTATGCGGCCGGGAGACTGACGACCGCCACGATGCCGTACAAGTAGTGGAGCGCGTCATGTGGAGCATGTCCCTGGGTCCGCACAATCAGGCCGACCACCCCTTGAAGCAGGGCGAGGCCCTCATCCAGAATCAACGCTCCCAGATAACCGCCGGACGGGTTTCGGCCCCGGATATAGAGAAAGAGTCCCCAAGCGGCCATGAGCGCGCTGTAAATCAAGAACGCGCGGGCGAATCCCTGATGGAGCACCAGAGGCAAACTGTCTTGCTTGACCGCCAGCAGGTACGTCACGATTCTCCCATCCGGGCGACAAACGCCTCCGTCTGTTGCCTGGTCGGCATCGAGCTTTGAGCGCCCGCTACCTGCACGCTGAGAGCGGCCGCGGCTGAAGCGAACCGCGCCGCCTCCTCCAGCGATTGCCCCACATCCAGAGCTGCCACGAGGTTCCCAACGAACGCGTCTCCTGCTCCCGTCGTATCCACTGCATTGACGGGATACGGCTCGATGTCGGTTTCGCCGCTTCCGTTGACCACGGCCGATCCGCGACTCCCAAGAGTAATGACGACTGCTTCAACTCCGTTCGAACAAAGCATCCCGGCAGCCGAAGTCGGATCGACCGGCGATCCCATCCCGCTGAGATACGCGACCTCCTCCTCGTTCGGCACCAGAATGTCAACCAGATCGAGCAAAGAACTCGGTAGCTCCTGCGATGGGCTGGGGTTCAGAACGACGGTGATGCCGCTGCGCTGGGCGAGGCCGGCTGCATAACGCACGGTCTCCAGAGGAATCTCGAGTTGAAGGAGCAGAATGCTGCAACGTCCGATGACGTCACTCGCGCCGTCAATGTCGGCCGGCTGCAGATTCGCATTGGCGCCGGGGACGACGATGATGGTGTTCTCACCGTGACTGTCGACTGCGATGAGCGCCGTACCGGTTGCATCAACGTCGTCCCGTATCACGTGCTCCGTGTCCACGCCGGCCTCTCGCAGGCTGGAGCGCAACGCCTCTCCGGCCGCGTCCGCTCCCACTCGACCGATGAACTGGACAGCGCTACCGGCGCGTGCGGCCGCTACCGCCTGATTCGCGCCCTTTCCACCCAGGGACTGGACGTGAGAACTGGCCAGGACAGTCTCGCCCGGCGCCGGCAACCGTGCCACTCGCGCGACGACGTCCAAATTCAAGCTGCCGACTACCGCGATCATTGATCTCTCCTTCGTTCAGAGTACCTGTCTCGACGCGGGACGGACCGGACGAACCGGCTTACGGTCAGCGGCACTATCCTGCACGGCGTCCCTCAGTCCACGTAATCGTCGCACACTCCCGAAACGCTGTTCCGCATCGGCCAGGCCCAGATCAGGGGTCTCGCAAATCCATGGAACCGTCCGGAATTCCGGCACACGGAAGAGGGAGCGGAATCCATCCACTCCTATGAGCCCCTCCCCCACACTGGCATGCCGGTCGCGCCTGCTTCCCGCCGGCAGTTTCGAGTCATTGGCGTGGATCGCCGCCAGGCGTGCGAATCCAACAGTGTCTCGGATGCGTTGCGCCAGCAGCACAGCCGACTTGACGTGCGTGAAGTCCCAGCCCGCTCCGCAAAGATGCGCCGTATCGAGCGCGATTTTGACTGCTGGGTGCCACTTCACGGCGTCAAGCACCGTCGCTAGCTCCTCCAGGCTGGCTCCAATCGTGCCGCCCGAGCCGGCACTGTTTTCCAGGATCAATTCAACTCCCGCCGGTGCCGACTCCAACACTTCAAGAATTCGAGTTCCTACCTCCGCGGCCACCGCCTCGAAGCCCCGACCCAGATGGCTCCCCGTGTGCACTATGACGCCGCGCGCCTGCAACTTGGCCGCCGCGGCGAGGGTTGCAACCAGCGAATTCTGTGACTGACGCGTTAACGTACTGTCGTTCGATGCCAGATTGATGAGATAGATCGCGTGGATAAAAAGGGGTTCGATTCCGTGTGCATCGCGTACTCGTATTGTCAACGCCTCGCGGGCTTCGTCGTGAATCGGCGGCTTCCATGCGGCCGGACTTGAGGCGAAGATTTGCACGCATTCGACTCCGTGTCGAGCCGCCTCGGCCAGGCTGACCTCCGGCTTCGTTCCGAGTGAAAGATGACACCCTATGCGGGGAGTCGACACGGTTCCTCCCTGTGCTTGACTGCCGCCGAATCCGTCACTATGCTATCGGAGATGGAAGCAGAGAGCCGGCAGGACGACCAGAGCCGCGAGCAGGAGCGGATCCCGGTTGCGCCCTGCCCCCAGTGCGGCTTCACGATGGTGGCGGTGCGCGGCAGCAAGGACGCAGTCTGCTCGAACTGTGGCTTCAAAGACAGTTGCTGCTACTAATCTCGGTTGGCCTCGGCTGCGTCCTGCAGCGCGATCGCGAAGGACTCAGCCGCCGCCTGCACCGCTGCTTCCACTTCTACCTCGCCGTGTGCCGCGGAAAGCATCCATGCCTCGAACTGTGACGGAGGGAGGTAGATACCGCGTTCCAGCATGGCGTGAAAGAATCGCGCGTACATGCGGGCATCTGACACCTCGGCACCCGCGAGATCGCGTACCGGGTGCGGCGTAAAGAATACAGTCAGCATCCCAGGCGCTGCGTTAACACAAACCGGAGCTCCAGCCGATTCCGCCGCCTGCTCCAGCCCGGTTTTCAGCGCGTCGGTCATCCAGGTCAGGCGGGTATGAAATTCAGGGTCCCTGAGTGGAGCGAGACTCGCCAGACCCGCCGCCATGGCAAGCGGATTTCCGGCCAGCGTACCCGCCTGATAGATCGGTCCGACCGGCGCCACGTGTTCCATGATCGCTCTCGAGCCACCGTACGCCCCTACCGGCAGGCCACCACCAATGATCTTTCCCAGAGTCGTGATGTCCGGGTCGAATCCGAGGAGAGACTGTGCTCCGCCGAAGTGCACGCGGAACCCCGTGATTACTTCGTCGCAGATGAAAACCGCATCGAACTTCGCTGTGAGACGGCGGATCGCGTGGAGAAACCGCCCGTCAGGCACGACCACGCCCATGTTCCCGGCGATTGGTTCGACAATGACAGCCGCAATCTCATCGCCGCGTACGTCGAAGATCGCTTCCAGCGCCACCACGTCGTTATAAGGAGCCACGATGGTCGATTCCGCCGCGCCTTTCGGCACCCCAGGGCTCGACGGGATGCCCAGGGTCAGACTGCCGCTACCCGCTCGAGCGAGCAGCATATCGGCGTGGCCATGATAATTGCCGGCGAATTTTACGATCAGGTCGCGTCCGGTGACTCCGCGCGCCAGTCGCACGGCGGACATTGTCGCTTCGGTGCCGCTGTTGACAAACCTCACCATCTCGATTGAAGGCACCGCCTCGATCACGAGCTCCGACATCAACACTTCACGCTCGGTTGGCGCGCCGAAACTCGTGCCGGAAGCGGCGGCTTGATTCAGCGCGTCGATCACCGGCGCGTACGCATGCCCGTGTATCAACGGGCCCCAGCTCATAACGAAATCGATGTATTCGTTGTCGTCGACGTCCCACATCCGGGAGCCGGCGCCACGCGCCATGAAACGCGGAACGTCTCCTACCGCCGCGAAGGCCCGAACCGGGCTATTCACTCCTCCCGGCATGACGTGGCGAGCGCGCTCGAACAGTTCCGACGAACGCGTGGGTGGCCTGGTGCGACCTGTCGTGCGGTCAGTCATGCGGAGGGCCATCTCTGGGTGCCGGCGCGTCGAATGTCCTCCATCTCTACCAGCCACCGACCATACGAGCGTGCCCGTCGGAGGAGCAACATTGTCTGCCTGGGAGAGACGCGCCAGACAGGAGCCTGGTACGGCGGCGCCGGATAGTACAACCCGAACGTCTCCATCCGAAACCGCAGCAAGCCGGTGCGCCATAGTAAGGCGACATGTCGTATCAAGGTAATCCAGACTCGCGCTTCGGTCATGTCCTCACTCCGAACGTAACGCACCCTCATACACGTGCTGCACATCGCGGGCCGACATCCCGCCCGGTAGGCGTTTCCCGTCGCCCGATACATTTATGGCTTGGTCCGCTAGCGCCTGCGTTCCGTCCGTCTCGATGCGAACCTCGCGCAAATCGGTGGGCATACCCATGCCATGCAGCCAATTAACGAACCGATACACCGTCGTCTCGGCTGCGACTTCGTCATCGGTCTCGTGGACGCCAAACAATTGGCGGCCCAGAAGCGCGTACCGTTTGAATCGGCCGACCTGTGGTAGTCGACGTCGATTGGAAAGGGCATAGCGCATGTAACTGGGCCAGAGACACGCCAGCGCATATCCGTGCTCCAGGTCGTATCGCGCCGTCAGTGGATGCGCCATCGCGAGCAATGGACCGGAATCGGCTCGACCTGCCAGCGCGACTGTCGAAGCGAGTGTGGCGGCCCATGAGAGATTGTTGCGTGCGTCCAGGTCGTCGCCGTTTCGCATGGCGCGAGCCAAACTATCCATGACGACCCGCATCAAACCCTCGGTGACGCGGTCCGTTGCGGCAAACTCATCGCCCACCAGATACCCTTCAAGCATCTGGCTCACGATGTTCATGGCTCCGATCGCGGTATAACGTGCCGGTACAGTGAAGGTAAGGGACGGGTCCACCACCGCTACGCGCGCAAAGAGATGCGAGTTGCGCAGCGTGGCCCTGGTGCGTGACTCCTCGTCATAAATCACTGCCCGATCGTTGGTCTCCGATCCCGTCGACGCGATCAGCGGGACCTGAATGATTGGCAGCGCACGTTCGACCGGCATTCCGGGTTCACTTTTGAGATGGTTCGTGTAATCCCAGATGGAAGCGTCGGTAAGGGCCCGCGCGGCGATGGCTTTTGCCGCATCCAGTGCACTTCCGCCACCGAAGCCCACCACGAAGTCCGCGCGGAACTCGCGCGCGGCTTCACCTCCGGCATTGATCGCCGCGACGCTCGGATTCGGGTTGATGCCTTCGTAAATCGAGACGAACACGCCTTCGTCCTCGAGCGACGCGCGGACACGCTTTATGAGCCCGCTGCGCCGAGCGAAGGTGCTGCCTGTTACCAGCAACGCTCGTCGACCCTGGGCGGCGGCCTCACGTCCCACCTCGTCGATGACCCCGGCGCCGAATACCACCCGAGTAGGAAGTGCGAAGGTGAAAGTGTTCACGCGATCCTTTTCGCCATTGTCCGGCTTATGGGCCGGTGGCTATAGTGGGCTAAACGGGTGCTACAGGGTCGGAGTGACATGTCTGTCTGGGTGTTGATCGTAATCGAATGGCTCCTCGTTATCGGCGGCGTGACCGTGGCCGAGATCGCGCTGCGCAGGCGCCTCCGGAGCTGAGGGAGACTTTGCCCGCCAGGCAACTGCACGGCGTCACACGCGATCAGCGGGGAACCATGAGTTCGGCCATCCTGCCCGTTTCGGTCCAGCGCATGTTCGGTTCATTATAGAGAGAGGGACTGGAGCCCCACGTCCACCGGCACTCCCGTTCCCCTCTAGGTGAAATCGAAGGAGCGCGCTATGACGTCAAATCGAGGGGCCATCATCACATGGCTGGGACATGCCGCGACCAAGATTGAGACGGCGGACGGCACGGTGATTTTGGTCGACCCATTCCTCGAGGGGAACCCAACGACACCAGACGACGCCAGAATCCAGAAACGCGTCGATTTGATGCTCATCAGTCACGGACACGGCGACAACATGGGCGACGCTGTAAAGATTGCTCAACAGCACCAACCGCATATCATTGCCATGAACGAGCTCTGCGGCTACCTCTCCAGTAAAGGCGCCAAAGATTGCAGCGGGGGCAATACCGGAGGCGGGCAGGATTGGAACGGTCTGCGAGTGACCGTGGTGAACGCCGTACACAGCTCCAGCATTCAGGACGGCGACCAGCTTCTCTATGCCGGGCTGGCTGTCGGCTTCGTCATTCGGCTGAATGACGGCTTTACCATTTACCACGCCGGGGATACAGATGTTTTCGCCGGGATGGAACTTATTGGACGTCTCTACCAGCCGGACGTGGCACTGTTGCCCATCGGCAGCCACTACACCATGGGACCGCTGGAAGCCGCCGAGGCCATACGCCTCCTGGGCGTCAAGCGCGTCGTACCGATTCACTACGGCACGTTTCCGATCCTGTGGGGTTCGCCCGAAGCACTGACCAAAGAAACCTCCGATGTCTCGGACCTGCGCATTATCCCGCTTAAACCGGGAGAAAGCGTGAGTCAGGCAGAGCTGACCTAGGGACGGGACCTTCGAAAAAAGGCAGATCTTGCTGGTCGACTATTGGTAGCGTTGGCCCTCCTTTGAAACTGCTCGGGCCGGCCATTGACATGTGCATGAATCAGGTAGCTCGGCGCTCCGTCGCCGAGTGGTCGGGGGCGACGATGCCTCAATCCATTAAGCAGGCATCCGTCATCGATTTTCATGCCGGGTGGTGCCGCCAGGCGGCATGTGTGACTTGTGGCCAACCTTCTACAGACGTACGTATTACCCCGAGAACCTCGATGATTGGAGACAGGTGCGGGTCGTCCACAAGGGACGACGCTACAAGTTGGCGCATCCGATCAGACGCGAAGTTAACTAACTGTCATACAGTATCGTCGGCTCCCGGTAGAGACGCGGCTGGAGTCCCGACAAGTGTCTTTCGAGGGCCTCTCGAGCGTCATCGAGTGATCCCGTGTCCCGTAACATCTCAAGCGGCACATTCACCCGTAGAGCTCTTCCCTCCAGGATGACATGCCGCGTGATTCCCGCCGGAATGAGCACGCCGCGCATGGCCATGGTGACAACCTGCGAACGGGTGATCGGTGGGAAGGCCACCAGCGTCAACTCCCCACTCGGAGATTCGCACATAGATTGAGCCAACTCTTCGATATTCGTCGGATCACCGTCCACGCGGGTCATGCTGTGCTGGTACAGGTCAACCAGTGCGCGCAACTGTTCGGCGCGCGAGTGCGGGTACTCTTCCACGCGCGTGACAGCAGCGATCCGGTCCTTGCCGAGGAGAACTGCGACCGTGCTGTGCATCGCGAGTGCATCGGCCGCGCCGAGTTCGGCAATCGGTTCGACCGCCACGCCAGGTATCCGCGCCGACCGTGCAGCCAGTGATTCGAACGGCATCGGTGTACTGTGACACCAGGTCCGCAGGCTTACCGTCCCGGCTCCCGAGTAATCGATCACCTGGACGAGGCCACGTTCCAGGCCCAGCGATTTCAGCGCCTGAAGGCGGTTCGTCCCGTCCAGGAGCACGTAGCCATCGAGACGGGGGACGGTACCCACTATGAGGGGATCTCGCAACACGCCATCCATGGCGAGTCGGCGTTCGATACGCTCCTCGCGCGCCGGATCCGCCAGCTCATGCGGGTGTATGGACTGTAACGGCACCAGATCGAGGGCGCCGCGCTGCGCCCTATCCACCATCTAACACTTCTCGAAGTGCGCGACCTCGAACACAAAGAGCGTCGCGCCGCCGACCTCAACCTCCATGGGATACGGCATGTACACCTCTCCCGGCTCGACTACAGGAGGCAGTGGAGTCACCTGCTCCGTGCGCGCGTGGCACTTCGTCCTGATGATCTCGAGCACCCGATCGACGTCGCGCTCTGCCACCCCGGCGAAGACGGTTGCGTTCTGTCTACGCAGAAATCCACCGGCACTCTTGAAGTGTGTGACTCCGAAGCCGGCCTGGGTGAGCGCCTTTACAACGCGCGAAGCATCGTCGATGTGCACGATTGCCATGACCATTTTCATGTTGGCTGCGCAACCTCCTGGAGCATGGGAGCCAGTTTGTGCATGAGCGCCCGATGGACGCTGCGTGGATCCTGCGTTCCGTCGACGGTTACCCACCGAGTTGGCTCTGCCGCGGCCAATCGGTGGTATCCCTCCCGCACTCGTTCGTGAAAGGCGGTGTCTGGAGCGTCCAATCGGTTATGTGCTCCGCGCCGAAACACTCGTTCTAAACCAACGTCCACCGGTACATCGACCAGAACGGTCACGTCCGGCGTCACGCCGAGTGTGGCGATGCGCGAGAGATCATGCACGACCTCCGTCTCGAGTCCAAAGCCGTACGATTGGTACGCCAGCGTCGAGTCGGTGTATCGATCGGCAATGACAGTTCGACCGGATTCAAGTGCCGGGACGATGACGTCGGACACCAGTTGAGCCCGCGACGCCGACAGAAGTAACGCCATGGTGCGTGGGCTCATCTCCGGTCCATTCAGATCGAGCAGTACATGGCGCACCGCTTCGCCAACCTGAGTACCACCCGGCTCTCGCGTCTCCACCACGTCGTGGCCCCGCGCACGCAGTTCCGACGCAAGCATGTGCGCTTGCGTCGACTTGCCGCTGCCGTCGGGTCCCTCAAATGTGAGAAAGAGGCCCATAGTTAAACGAGGTCTTCGTACTCCCGTGGGAAGAACTTGACTCGACGGTTCGGCTCCTTGCCGCGACTGCGAGACCCGACATTGTACCGTTCGGCCAGTTGGTGCTGGAGCCGGCGCACGTGGGCATTCTGCGGAGCCACCTCCATCGTGCGCGAACGTTCCAGCACCTCACCGATCGCCTGTTCCGCCTCTTCGAGAGCGGAGGTGGTCACATCGCGATCCTGCGAACCCAGATTAAAGACGCTCGCGAGGCAGCTTTGCATCTGTCCGACGGTATTGTTCTTCAGAACGTATACCGGAATCGCTTGCGCCTCGGCATCCCGCAGCGGTTCGGGCTTTCGTCGATAGTAATTTTTCAACGTAAGCACTAGATCTGCTTCCTGCACTTGATGGGCGATCGTTACGGGCACCCGAAGTTCCCGCACTGCTGCCTCCAGCCGGTTACGGCTCACGCCGAACGGAAAAACTCGCAACGGTTGGAGTGCGCCGTTGCCCACTCGTGCAACCCTCGGCAAGGGAGCCGTGGGGACCTGGCCATTATGCGGTCGTTCCAGGGCCGGCGGTTTCTGATCTTCGACGTGCACGATGCCCTGATCATCACGAGTCCTGACTTCGCCGGCGATGGGAAAGCCTCGCAGCAAACTGTCGACCATTTCGGCGACGTCCGGGTGGACCACGACATGGTTCCAGTCCTGAATTTCGACGACAACGTCGAAGGTCGGCGGGGCCTTGCGTTCCAGTACAGTCTTCTGCGTGCCACGCCGCCGTGCCTCTTCATCACCCAATGTGACGGCCTGTATTCCCCCGATGAGATCGCTCAGGGTCGGATTCTGCATCAGGTTTTCGAGTTCGTTGCCGTGTGCGGTACCCACCAGTTGGACGCCGCGTTCCGCAATCGTACGCGCGGCACTGGCCTCTAATTCGGTCCCGATTTCGTCAATCACGATCACCTGTGGCATGTGATTTTCGACCGCCTCGATCATAACCGCGTGTTGGCGTCCAGGACTCGCCACCTGCATGCGGCGAGCGCGGCCAATCGCCGGATGCGGTATATCGCCATCTCCGCCGATCTCGTTCGATGTATCGACTATTACAACCCGTTTCCGGAGATCGTCGGCCAGCACCCGGGCTACTTCCCGCAGCATCGTAGTCTTGCCCACGCCCGGCCGCCCGAGTAAGAGAATGCTCTTCCCGGATTCCACGATCTCCTGTATGGTGCCGATCGTACCGTAAATAGCACGACCCACTCGCAGAGTGAGCCCGATGATCAGGCCCGCCCGGTTACGGATCGCCGAAATGCGATGCAGCGTGCGCTCGATACCGGCGCGGTTGTCCTCGCCAAACGCACCAATACGGGTGATGACTTGCTCGATATCTTCAAAGGTGATGGTTCGGTTCGATAAAACCAACTCTCCATCCACCAGACGAGCTTCCGGTTCTCGGCCCAGATCCATGACGATCTCAAGAACTTCGTTGACGCGTTCCGATCGCCGAAGTCCCTGGTAGATGTGAGGTGGAAGGATGCGAAGGAGTGCTTCGGTGTCGTCTACATAGTCATCGCGCAGTGCGGTCACGTGTGGTCATCCTTCCGGGTGCTCTCCGTGACATATGCGCTGCACATGCACGTTGAACCCTGAAATGCTTGGGACGGTGTTGACCGAAAGTCGTGTCTTAAACGACGGAACTGTTTCCACTCCCGCGTGTTTTACCAACAACACTTCTTCCGCCTGAATCGAGAATCCGGCGTCGAGAAAAGCACGCACCGCATGAGTGTGGTAATCGCGGACTCGCGCCACGTAGTGGCAACCGTGTACGCGCTGTCGCAATGCATGCCCGATAAGAAGAGGCGCGAGTTCGCTGTGGTCCGGATGCACCAGCATAGCCATCGCGCGATGATTGGGACCTAGCCGGACGCCCCAACTGATCCAGGCCACGACGCGGCCCTCCCGCTCGACCACGATCTCCGACATGCGGCGCACCGGCCTCGACCAGTCGAGACTCGAGAGTCCTTCAAGTTGACGTACCAGAGGGGGAGTCACGTCCGACTCGAGTTGATGCAAGGGCCAGCTATCCTGCGGCATACGGTACCGGCTGTCGGGAGGAGGCGAGGTGGACCCCGAATCGTGACGCGCCGGGCTCAGGAGCACATACTCCCGGGCCAGATTGTGAAAACCCATGGGCCGCAAACATCCGCTTGCATCTTCACTAGTGCGAGCGAATAGCCTGGGCACTCCATGATTTTGCAGGTGACAAACAGCAGCTCCCAGCAACGTGCCGACCGCCTCGTCCACGCGGTGCCCACGAACTGCGAGCCGCGCAATGTCCCAACCAATCACATACTGCCGTGGCTCGGCTTCGAGCAGGCCCACCGTATCCCCATTGCGTGCGATCCAGGCTCTACCACGAGTTGCAAGGGGAAACGACGCACGCGTTACGGTGCGCACAGTGTCGTTGCTTGCCGGCCAACCGAACCCTTTGACGATGTGCGAACCTGCATCAAGCGCCAGGGAGAGCACGAGCCCGGCATCCGTGGGACGTGCCAATCGGACGTCCATTGCTCTCCTTGCGTAACCGTCTACCCAGACCCGAAGGGGAGACGAATACCTGCATGTTGATCCATTGTAGACCCCGCGAAGGCACTCCCTCCAGCTTGACTTTTCGACGGCACGTCACTATGCTCATGACGGGTTCGATCACCTTCAGCCTCGGAATATGCGCCCGTCCTGCGGCGCGAACTGTGAACGCATGACGTCATTCCAATCAACCGCGGGGGCCTACCTGAGCGACATCGGATATATGCTGCGCGAGGCGCGCAGTAAAAAAAATGTGAGTATCCTCGAAGTCGCGGATGCGCTCCACATCAAACCCGTCTTCCTGCAGGCACTGGAAGATGAGGATTACAGCGCGCTTCCAGGACCCGCATACATCACGGGCTTTCTACGGAACTACGCATCCTACCTCGGTCTGCATCCGGATGATGTCGTGCAGGAGTACTACGCCTCACGACCGATACCCCAACCGAGTGTGAAGGCCGCGACGAGGGTTCTGGCCAACGGGTACGAGCGTCACCATCGCAAGCGTTTTCTGTGGGGTTTTGGCGTCGTTGCGCTCTTTATCGCGTGCATGTTCGCGATCAAGGCCTATAACGACACCTACAATCGAGCGTATTCCGCGCCACTCAACGTCACTCCGGCCAACTTGGGCGGAACGACCTTCGCGGGGGTGCCCGCGTCTCACGTTGCTCGAACTGTAACTTTAAGCCTGCGGGCGGTGGCACCGGTGTGGGTTCGGGTTACGGCCGATGG
>DAINCT010000054.1:0-13835 GCA_036732245.1 Chloroflexota bacterium
ATCGTCGCGATCGCGCCCCGCATTCGCGTCCGGCGGCACAGCCTCATCGTCGATCCCGGCGCTGCCGCGGCATAAGCGCCCTATCCGAGCCTGTCCAGGCTGGTCGAGATCGAATTAATTCTAGCCATTCTGGGTGAATCTGGCATGATAATATCCTGACGTCCGGCCGAAAACTCTAGCTCTAAACCGACGCCCCCGGCTTTGGCCATCCCAGTAACCACCAGTGTTTACCCGTGAGCAGATGCACCCGGCCCCGGTCACCGGCGCGGTACAGGATGCCGAAATGCTTGAGGCAGAGGCGATCGGGAAATTCGTAGCGCTCCTGTCCGGGTACACGCTTCTCTTCGGAACGCGGCTCGTCGCAGGCGAGGGTGTACCAGACTGCCGGTGCTTCCTGGCCACAGAAGAGACAGCCCGGTTGCCGACTGCGTGCCATGTGCGCAGAATAGCACACTAGTTCTGAATCGAGTCCCGGAGTGCGCTCCGTTTCACCGCGACCCGCACACGATCCGGCGATGGTGTGTTGGCTCGTGTTAGCTCATGCCGAGTTGCGTTGAAGGTTGAGTCCGAGTAGCCGTGCGAGGATATCCTCGTCGTCCACGTCTTCCGGCCAGCCGTACGCGGCGAGCACCGCTGCGTCAAGCGCAGTGTGAACATGCACCAACCAGGTGGGTCGTTGGTTATACAGATTCGTGAGCGTGCGGGGTTTCAATTCGGCTTCACTCGCATTCGGCGGATTCAGCCATCCCGTTCGCACGCGGTCGAGATCCACGGCTGCAGCGGCGATCGCCTCGCGCCGTTCATCTGTGGACTCGGGAAAAGGGAAGGTCTCGAAGCAGGTGGTAGGGGTGTAGCGGGGCCGGCTTTCAAGCACTGGTAAATTACGAATTCGTACTGTATCGATGGTGATACAAGGTGCGGCAGAGACATAATCGTCCTGCCACGGGCATCCTCCATATCCTCCAGGCTAAGGCTTGCTGCGGAACGGTCCTTGGCGACGGCCGGGTCCAGCCGCGGTAGTGCGAATATCGCACATAATCTCTAATATGCTTGACTAACCTTGTCTGCACACCAATACTGGCTCCATGCCGATCAGCGACATCGATATTGGGCAGAACGTGCAGCGGGCCCGCTACCTCCGGGGGATGACGCAGGCTGAGCTCGCGAGGTCCATCGGCCTGGATCGAACGGCCGTCAGTCGGATTGAGGCGGGCACTCGGAGCCTCATAGCGACCGAGCTCGCGCTGCTCGCCGAGGTTCTGGCCGTCTCCGTCCAAGATCTTCTCCAAGCAACGCCCGCGCTAACGCGCTCGACGAACCTGACTCGCATGCTGATGCGGTCGGGTCCTGTGGCGAGTAATGACGAGCCGCAGCTCGCGTGGTTTGTCGACCTGATCGAGCGTGCAGCTCGAGTAGCGCCCAGGTCAGTGCTCCCAAAGCTTCGGAACCGGTTGCTTGCACTGGCCGCACCTGCGGCGGGCGAACTAGGAGCACGTAGTGTGCGGCGACAGATGGGTCTCGGTTTGACAGCGCCGGTGACGGATCTCTCGGCGTTGCTTGGCCGTTTCGGTGTTCTGATCACTACCGCGCGTTTTCCGAGCGCGTCGAGGGTGGCGGGGTGTGGAGTAACCCTCCCGAATGGCCTTTCGGCGATCCTCGTCAACGCGAATCACTACATTGCCCGCCAGCGCTTTACGGTCTGCCACGAGCTGGCACACTTGCTGTTCGATGCTGACGGCGACATCAGCGCCTGTGACGCTGGAGAGATCCGGCCAGGACCGCGTTCACGGGCAGAACTCCGCGCGGAAGCGTTCGCCGCCGCATTCCTGCTCCCCAAACGTGCGCTGGCCCCCTTAGGGTGGCTGACCATGGACCTGAGCCGCCTGCATGCGCTGGAGGCCGAGTACGGCGTAAGTCACGGGGCGGCGGTCCATAGGCTCAGGGAGCTTGGAATGATTGCTGAGGACGAGGCGCGAGTGGTGCGCAAGCTCGCCGGGCCGCCGCAACCCGCCCGCGACGCACCGCCATTCCGGCTCGTCGGCGAAACCCTGGCACAACTTGTCGAAAATGAGGGAGCTCGCCGGAATGGTGATCAGCACGGTTACGAGGTGGTTCCCGATAGCGCCATCATTCCGTAAGTGTCATTCATGTGACATGGCCGAGGGGGCGGGCGCGATGTTAGGTATGAGCCTCACTCTCGTGTGTCGCGCGGAGCAGTTAGTGATATGGCCGAGCTGTCTGAAGGCAGTCGCTCAATTCGACCTTCCGTATCCCGGGTGGGGCAATCCCTATCACGAATGAAGGAGTCAGCTCGCCGTGATGTCGCCACCAGACCAGGCAAAGGTTGACCTCAGCTTCTCCGTGCGCGGCGGACCGATCGCCGCCGACCACGGTTATTCGCTGTTCGCCGCACTTTGCCGGCAACTGCCGTGGCTTCACGGGGGCGAAGAGGTGGGGGTTCACCCCATCAGCGGCACCCTGCTTGGCAACCGCCAAATGGCGGTCGGGAGTGAAAGCCGTCTGGTCTTGCGGCTTCCGGCACGTAGCATCGCCGACGCGCTGCCGCTTACAGGCAAATCGTTGGCCATCGATGGCGCCTCGCTTATTGTCGGCGTTCCGACCGTCAGTCCGCTCGTTCCGGCTGCGACACTACGCAGCCGGCTGGTCACCATCCGCGGGTTCACCGATGCTCCTGCGTTTCTCGATGCAACGGTCCGGCAGCTTGCTGACCTGGGCGTGCAGGCGACGCCAGAACTACTGATGCGGCAAGCCGGCCGCTCAATTCAGGGTGCAAGCGACCGAACGGCGGGCACGGTACTGCGGCGCACGTTGCGTATCCGCGATCGTGAGGTCGTCGGCTTCGCCCTGCAGGTTTCGGGTCTCACGGCCGAAGAGTCGATCCGGCTGCAAGAAGCGGGCCTCGGCGGGCGGCGGCGCTTTGGCTGCGGCATCTTCGTGTTGGTGGTGCGCTGATGGCGGAGGCCGACGATCGAATTCTCGCTAAGAGCGCACACGGTGGGCGACCGGGCGTGACGCTAGCGCAGCACGCCCGCGATACGGTCTCTGCCTTTCGGGCTATCTTTGGCTCCGCCGACGCGCCAACGCCCCTGGGCGAGCACTGGCTACGGTTCTTTCGTCTCGAATCCGCGGACTTCGAGAGTTTCTTCCTGAATAGCTGGATTTCCGCTGCCTGCCACGACATCGGCAAAGCCAACGATGGGTTCCAGCGCATGGTGCGCGTCGTCAACGGCCGACAACTGTTGCGTCATGAGCATCTATCAGCGCTGTTGCTTTGGGAGCCCACCATGCGCGAATGGCTTCACGCTCATGCACACAGAGGCGTCGACGCTGAGTTGATCGCCGCCGCGGTCGTGTCGCATCACCTCAAAGTGGACGACGGGACGTTTGCGACCCAACAAATGTCGGTCGACCGCCCCCGCCTACGAGTGCTAGCCGCTTCGCCCGACGTTGAGGCAGTGGTGGCGATAGCTGCGGAACCGCTGGCTGCAGCTCCGCCCTCGCTCGTAGCGAGCGCCGGCGAGTGGAGCCTGGCTCCGGACCTGTCGCGGCGCCGTGAATTATTCCTGCGTGACATGCATCGCTTCAAGCAATCCTTGGCGAAGGACGATAGACGACGCCGCCTGCTCCTGGCGGTTAAAGCGAGCCTTATCGTCGCTGATTCGGCGGGGAGCGCGATGGTGCGAACTGAACTCGACCTCGAAGGGTGGCTGCACCGTGCATTCGGTCGAGCCATGCTCACACGCGCGGCAGTGCACGAAGCCGTGATCGAACCGCGCATACGGCAGCTCGAACAGCAAAAGCGATGGCATGGGTACCACGACTTCCAGATCGCCGCCGGCCGGCTCAGTCCGCGAGCACTCCTGCTGGCAGGCTGCGGTGCGGGCAAGACGCTCGCCGCATGGGAGTGGATTGCGAACCAGGCGGAGGCGAGGCAGGTAACCCGTGCGCTGTTCCTATATCCAACCCGCGCCACGGCTACCGAGGGCTTTCGGGACTACGTGTCCTGGGCAGGCCCTGACGATGGAGCCCTACTATCTGGCACCGCGCGTTACGACCTGGACGGCATATTTGCTAACGCCGCCGACTCGCGAAGTGAGGGGGACTACAGCGTTCCGGAACGGCTCTTTGCGCTCGCCTACTGGGATCGCGCCGTATTCAGCGCGACGGTCGACAGCTTTTTGGCTTTCATGACCAATCGCTACGCGCCCCTTTGCCTGCTGCCACTTCTCGCCGAGTCAGCCATCGTAATCGATGAGGTGCATAGCTTCGACCGGCAGATGTTCAAGGCACTGGAACGGTTTCTCTGTTTCTTCGACGTTCCCGTACTGTGCATGACGGCGTCACTGCCATCGGACCGTTTGCACACGCTTCGAGATAAGTGCGGGCTGGAGGTATTTCCCGCTGACCACGACCACTTCGATGACCTCGATCGCCAGGCCGAGGCGCCTCGCTACGCGGTACGCAGAATCGACGCAAGCGAGGCCCCAGGTATCGCCGCCAAGGCCGTGCGCCAGGGTAAGCGCGTGCTGTGGGTAGTGAACACCGTGCAAAGGTGCCAGGAAGCGGCACGACAGTTGCGGGAGGCGGAGCCGAAGCCGAAAGCCGTCCTCTGCTACCACAGCCGCTTTCGCCTGCGGGACCGGAAGCAACGTCACGAGGACGCGGTTCGACGCTTTCGCAGCGAGCACGCGATCGCACTGGTCACCACCCAGGTGTGTGAGATGAGCCTTGATCTCGATGCCGACGTACTGATCACCGAGACCGCGCCGGTGCCGGCGCTCATCCAGCGGATGGGGCGCTGTTGCCGCGAGCCACTGCCGCGTGATGGGCGGCTGGGTGAGGTATGTGTATACGATCCGCCCGGCCACCGCCCGTACGAGGCCGCCGAAATCGCCCAGGGGCAGGCATTTGCCGCTTCCCTGTCAGGGGATACGCCGGTGTCTCAGCGGCATCTGAACGACCGCCTCGAGCAACTCGCCGTGCTCGACCCGCATGTGCAAGGTGGCTACGCCGCCTTCATCGACAGTGGCTGGCACGCACTAAGTCGCGAGGATGGCTTTCGTGAGGACGACGACTTCGTTGTCGATGCCGTCCTCGACGTGGACCGGGAGAGTTTCCTGCGGGCACGCCAGAGGCGAGACCCAGCGGCGGACGGTTATGTTGTACCAGCGCCGCGGAAGATCGTCAGGCCCGACGAGGCACTCGGCGACTTCGTCGGCGTAGTCTCTTGTGACTTATACACCAAGGAAGACGGGTTGCGTGCAACATGACCGAGACCGTTCAGCTTACCTACGACCTTTATACCCTTCCTACCGCCCAGCATCGCGCCGGACTGGCCGGCCTCCTGGTGGTGCTCGACGTGATGCAGCGCACGGTTGGCATGGAAGGATTACCAGAGATTCAGCAGCCCGAACCCGGCCTGATCTGCTTTGAGATCGCGCAAGCTGATCTGCAGCAGGTCTTCGATTACCTGTATACAGCCAGCGTCGAAGAACAGTCGTCCGCACAGCAGCGCAAGGACCGGTCAGGCGCTCCGGTCGAGCCCCTCCGGATTGATGTGATCGACACGACCGACGCCAAGACGGGAAAGGTAAAACAGCAGAAGCGACACATCTATCCGGTGGTGGTACCCGCAGCGCCCTTCCTGCGCGGACTTAGTATGCCCGAGCCGTGGCTGAAGCTCTGGCGTGAGGCGGTCTGGTCAACGCTACGTGGGATCCCAAAGACCAGAGGGCCGTACGAAGAGCGATCCAGACACGAACGGGCCTCCGAGGCGACCAAGATCTGGAGCCAGCTGTTGCGGGGCCAACGCCCCGCGCCCGATGGCAGTCCATACGTTGCCGACGTTGCATCGTCCGTTTACCTCGGTGCCCAAGCCCATAACGCCGAGTTGGTTCCGTACTGTGGGCGGCCATCGGAGAACCTGTTGCTGCACTTTTGGCCGGTTGTGATGGGGGTAGGCGAGGCGTACCAAATCGAGATCGACAAGACCACTGGGAAGGTCGTGGAAAAGCCTGCGGGGTTCGTCCTCGCAATTCCGGACGTGGCGGAGCTAGACGGCTTCGTCAATGATTTCGAGGCGTCCGTGGACCAACTGAGCGCTAATATGCGTGGCTACAGGCCAAGGGACGCGATCTGCGCGCTGCCTGCCGAAGGTGGCTTGCAATATCTTAGCCACCTCGGCGCCATCGCGAAGCATAAGCTGGCCGGCGGGGAGCTGCGTTTCAGCGTTACGGGCGTCGAGGTATCCCTGATTCGCAAGATTGGCAACACCATCCCCGTCCTTGCGTCCGATCGCGTGCCAGCCGACCCCGTTTTGCTGGATGCCTACGAAGCGCAGGTGAAGGACTGCACCGACCTGACACTGCGCGCTGGCCTGCTCCGCAACCTACTAGATGGAGTGCCATGGTATTCCGGCTTCGGCCGGCTGTTCGATGCGGCCGACGCTCGCCGGTTCCTCGGAGCCGGCGGTGGACGTTTCGCCGCGGCGGTCCGCCGGAAGTTCGATATGGAGGAGAATGTATGACCAACGAGGACTCGCGGTCCGAGTTCGCCCTCCCGCGCCGTGTGCGGCGTATGGTCTACGCCTACATCATGCGTCGCACCGAACGCCGGTGCCAAATCAAGTGGGATGACTTTAGGGACAAACGTGTCCACGACGCCGCATCCGGTCGCGACCGAATAGATGTACCGCAGAAGTACCGCGAGGCGCGGGAGAAAGTCTGCACGGACGCCTTTCTGACGATGCGTTCCTGCCGCAGCCGGCAGGATTTCGTCGAGTACTTCATCGGCACACTATGCTCCGAGCCGCAATTCTTACCGGAGGACGAGTACTACGGGCTCACCGATGCGCTCTTGGGAGGTGAAACGGCGTGGGAAGACGTGAAGGCACTGGCGATGCTGGCGTCGCGGCCCCAAACGATGGCAGTTACGCAACGCGCGGGGAGCAATACCGCGACTGGCTGCGCTACCTGTTGCATAGCCTGAGCGAACTGAACGGCGCCGCGGGCAACCACGCGCGTAGCTATTTCCAGATGGCACCGGCAAGCATCGTCATTCGGGTTACCAATCGTCTCGTCTCGGGCTACGGCCTCTATGGCTTTCAGTCGGACGGATCGTTTCCGGAGGTCGTCGATGGTATTCTCCACGGTGACTATCCGGGAAGTGAGTTCCTCTTCGGTGGGCGCCTCGTCCGAGTGCTGAGCGAGGGCGATCGCAAGGCACTTGAAGAACGTGGCGCGGCACTGTACCGGACCTCGTCGGAGGCACTTGATCGCGTCGCCCAGCGAGTCACCGGGCGCGGCTTCCTTGCAGTCGCCGGTGGAGCAGCGTGATGGTGCCGTTGCGGGTCCGCGCACCATTCGCCGCGTTTCGGACGTTCACTGCCGGGGCCTACCGCCCGACGGCGCCGTTTCTACCGCCGTCGGCAGCATATGGGCTGTTGCTTTACATTGCCGGGATCGACTCACGCTTAGACGATGGCGAGTCGCCCATGACACTTATGCGTACGGATCTGCCGCGTGCGTGGGTTGCGGTGGGCGAGATAAGCGAGCCCGAACGTCAACTCGTTTTCCAGCAACTCCACAACTACCCCGTCGGGGAGCAGGGTAAGGAGCGGCGAGAACCGGCCAAGGGCTACAAATACAATATTCAACCGATTCGTCGTGAATTCTTGTCGGACCTGGACGCGTGTATCGTCCTCGACGGTAACCCGGAGCTCGAGGAGCGTGTCCGGCAAGGGCTGGAACTCGGAGCCGACTACCGCCCGGAGCGGCGGCCTCGCTACGGCATACCCTTCGTGGGTGACAACAACTTCTTCTTGAGCCGGCTGGAGATCGAATCGGCTCCGCTTTCTGCCTGTTGGTACGAGCGACTGCCGCGCGGCGAGGGAGCTGGCGATTCGGGTGTGAGCCGCCTGACCGTATGGATCGACCGGAAGGCGATGGCCAACACTTACGCGCCGCTGTTTCGGCGCGCACCTGAACCATCACCGATTGTACCGGCCACCGCATGGGTACAGATTCCTCCCGAGAACCATTCCGGCCCGTGATCGCTGCCCTTTGCAGAGTTGTGCAGCAAAGGCTCCAGGTCAGCGAGCAGCAGGCTGCTAGAGAAACGGGGCCTATATTTATGGATCTTGCGCAGGAAGATCGGCCGGTATATCCCCCCGGCTCGATCGTCGCCAACGGCTCCGCCGTCTCATCTCTGGAAGCAGGAGCGGGTGTCGACGACGCGCCGCTCATCCGCGTCATGGCGCTGCACGCATTGCTGTACTGTGAGCGGCTCTTCTATCTCGAAGAGGTGGAGGAGATCCGGATCGCGGACGCATCGGTCTATGCGGGGCGCATCCTGCACGAAGAACTGGGCGCGCCCGATGAGTCGGGCACCGAACACCGCAACGCGAACGTAAGCAGCGCTGTACTAGGCATCACAGGTCGCGTGGACGCCTTCCGCCGCCGTGAAGGGGGCTGGGTCGCTTACGAACACAAGCGAGGACGCGCCCGCCGCGGCGCCGATGGATCGCCGGAGGCATGGCCCTCCGACGCGGTGCAGGTCAGCGCGTATGGCATGCTGCTCGAAGAGGAAACCGGCGAAGCGGTGGTAGAGGGCCGCGTCCGCTATCACAGCGATAACGTAACCGTACGCGTGCCGCTTGACACCGGCGCGCGCCTGGCCGTTTTCAGTGCCATCGAACGCGCCCGGCAGCTTCGTGCGACTGTCGAGCGGCCACCCGTAACAGAGGACGCCAATCGGTGCGGCAGTTGCTCGCTTGCGCCGGTTTGCCTGCCGGAAGAGGAACGCCTGGCCCACGACCCAACGTGGCAACCGCTCCGTCTATTTCCGCCGGAACTCGATGGGCAGGTACTGCACGTTATGAGCCACCGGGCTCGTGTGCGCCGTGCGGGAGACGTGCTCGTCGTGGAGGCAGTTGATGGCGACCCGGTGCGCCTGCCGGTGCAACAGACTCAAGCCCTGGTGCTGCACGGAAACGCACAAATCACCACCCAGGCGCTCCACCTTTGCGCCGCGCAGGATGTGCCCGTGCATTGGCTCACTAGAGGGGGCCGCTACATCGCCGGCCTGGCCGTGGGCCGTGGCACCGTGCAGCGAAGACTACGCCAGTACCAAGCCCTGGCCGACCCCGGCATGTGCCTGCGGCTTGCGCGACGGCTGGCCCACGCGCGGGTCGAAAGCCAGATTCGGTACCTGCTGCGCGCTACCCGGACAGGTCCGGAACGAACGGACGCCTTCCGGCGTGGACTCGAACTGATGCGTGAGCAACTTCGGGCCATCCCGCGCGCCGAGGGCGTGGATGTGGTGCGGGGATACGAAGGCGCGGCTGCGAAGGAGTACTTCGGTCTGCTGCCGACGCTCAGCGCGGCGGACACTCCCGCTGAGTTGCGGATGTCGGGCCGTAACCGGCGGCCGCCGCGCGACCGGTTCAACGCCCTGCTGAGCTTCGGCTACGCACTGCTGTACCGTTCCGTGCTTCAGGCCGCGCTCGCCGTGGGGCTAGAACCAGCACTGGGGTTCTTTCACACGCCAAGGTCCGCGGCTCATCCCCTGGTGCTCGACGTGATGGAGCTCTTCCGTGTGCCGGTATGGGATATCGCCGTCATCGGCGCGATCAACCGGTGTCAGTGGGACCCGGCAGCCGACTTCCAGGTGGCCAAAGACCACGTGTGGCTATCTGATAGCGGCCGTCGCAAGGCGATCGACCTGTTCGAGGCGCGGCTCAAGGACGAGTGGAAACATCCGGTGATCGGGTATTCGCTCTCGTACGGGCGCACGATCGAGCTCGAGATGCGGCTACTGGAGAAGGAATGGACGGGCGCGCCGGGACTCTTCGCGCGATCGCCGCTGCGTTAGCCGGAAGGGGGCAATGCCAAAATGGCGAAGGGGTGGCGGCTCGTCTGCTACGACATTCGCGATCCGAAGCGGCTCTACCGCGTTGCCCGCATCCTCCAGGGATATGGCGGACGCGTTCAGTACAGTATTTTTCGCTGTCACCTTACAGACCGCACCGAGGAGCAGATGCGATGGAAGCTGGCGAAGGTCATGGCCGACGAGGACGATCTACTGGTGGTCGGAATCTGCGATGCTTGTGTCGAGCGAATGGGGCGGCGGAGAGAGGCGTCCGGATGGCCGGAAGAGCCCCCGACGCATCGTGTCCTGTGACCGGTGTGCGCCGATCAGGGATCTCCTAATGGCGGCGGCGGTGCATGCCTGCGCGGACCTACCGAGTAGCCATCTTGCAGGGGGTGCTTGAAAACGAGCCCCAAAACGAGCGTGAAATCGACCCGGCTATGCAATTACCTCTGATGCCGAAAGGCGTTGAGCACATAATATCGCTGTCGTTATGCCGATGTTCGTGCAGTATGCAATTACCTCTGATGCCGAAAGGCGTTGAGCACTACCGCCGGATTCGCGCGGGCGACGTCGGCACGGATGCAATTACCTCTGATGCCGAAAGGCGTTGAGCACTTGTGGGGACTGCTGTATCTGCCATGCTCTTATCCTATGCAATTACCTCTGATGCCGAAAGGCGTTGAGCACACCTTCACCAGTCTGTCAGTCGCCGGCTCCCGCATATGCAATTACCTCTGATGCCGAAAGGCGTTGAGCACAGAGAAGGGTGACAAGAAATCGCCACAGAACACACATGCAATTACCTCTGATGCCGAAAGGCGTTGAGCACCCGCAGGTTCGTATGAGCTCGCGAAACCACGCTTTGAGATGCAATTACCTCTGATGCCGAAAGGCGTTGAGCACAAATGGGCGCTCGCTGGCTCAGGGCTGTATTTGCTCATGCAATTACCTCTGATGCCGAAAGGCGTTGAGCACACGCCTGACGACCCGTGGCGGAGCTTGGCGACGGTATGCAATTACCTCTGATGCCGAAAGGCGTTGAGCACTGCGACTCGTACGGCGCGTAGGTGCCAGGGCGGATATGCAATTACCTCTGATGCCGAAAGGCGTTGAGCACACCTTGAGATTCAGGTCAAGCGGGCTATTCTACCGAGGCATGCAATTACCTCTGATGCCGAAAGGCGTTGAGCACGTCGTCAGGGCGGCGCCCTCATAGTACGGCATGGTCGATGCAATTACCTCTGATGCCGAAAGGCGTTGAGCACCGTGATGATTGACCTCTTGACAGCCGTGGAAATCGATGCAATTACCTCTGATGCCGAAAGGCGTTGAGCACAGGCGTTCGCGGTATTCGCCATGAACGCCGGCGTGATGCAATTACCTCTGATGCCGAAAGGCGTTGAGCACAGGGGCTAGAAATGACACGGACCAAAGCCGAGATGGCATGCAATTACCTCTGATGCCGAAAGGCGTTGAGCACTGCTGTCTGTTGTAATGGCGGTCCGCTATTCGTGATGCAATTACCTCTGATGCCGAAAGGCGTTGAGCACAAGAGTTATGTAGCTGGCGACACACTGGCGACGCATGCAATTACCTCTGATGCCGAAAGGCGTTGAGCACATCGCCGTCGAGTTCACCTCGTTCTTGAGTCCATCCGATGCAATTACCTCTGATGCCGAAAGGCGTTGAGCACATTTCGTCTTCACCGAGGTGGGCCGGCCGCTCTCAATGCAATTACCTCTGATGCCGAAAGGCGTTGAGCACTTGGTAAGCATCGCCATACCCGCGGCGTCCGCTTGGACCAATGCAATTACCTCTGATGCCGAAAGGCGTTGAGCACTGTTGCGCCACCCGCTGCAGGTCGAGCAGCCCTCATGCAATTACCTCTAATGCCGAAAGGCGTTGAGCACTGCCACTTCCGCATGATGTCAGCCGCTTTAATCTATGCAATTACCTCTGATGCCGAAAGGCGTTGAGCACGTTATCGAGGTCGCGATGCCAGTAGCATCGGTGAATGCAATTACCTCTGATGCCGAAAGGCGTTGAGCACCGACTACTGCGCTTTCCCGATTGTCGGCGATAACTACGTGCATGCAATTACCTCTGATGCCGAAAGGCGTTGAGCACACAACCGCGCCAGCTATTGGCCACGCGCCGAGTTGGTATGCAATTACCTCTGATGCCGAAAGGCGTTGAGCACCGAAAGGCTATGGAGAACCCACCGACACATCTTCTAGGTATGCAATTACCTCTGATGCCGAAAGGCGTTGAGCACGCGATCGGCCCCCTCGCGTCGCCATGGCCTATGACTTCGCGGATGAAGGCTCGGTTATCTACAGCCTGCCCGTTGCCGAAACCGGCTCCATGAACTGTGGCGCTACGTCGGAGACGAAGGCATCGAGCGCCTCCCAGTCCACCGGCGGGCGGATGGCGATGTTCAACCGCGTGGCGTCTGCCTCGGCGTACCGCGCAATGCGCTCGATCGCTTCCTGCGGCGAGCCGGTCAGTTGACCATCGCCGCGTTCGGCTGCCTGTGCACCCCCATTGGCGGTCCAGCTTCTCGGCGTGTTCTGCAACCGTGGCGGCGCTCGGCGCCATGTAGAAGCCCAGGTTGATGCCCCGCTCGATCGTCCCGGGATTGCGGCCTTCGCGCTCGCACCAGTCGTCGAGCACCTGACACTTGTGCGCAAACTCATCCACGCCGATGTAGGGCACGTTCCAGCCGTCCGCGTGACGGGCGGCGATGCGTAGCGTGCGCTTTTCGCCCCGGTCGCCGATCCAGATCGGCACGTGGCTCTGCACAGGCTTGGGATAACAGGCGGCGTTCTCCAGCCGGTAGTATTTGCCGGAGAAGTCTGTGCGCGGCCGGCTCAGCAGCAGCTTTATTGCCCGTGTCCCTACGAGTTTTCGGCGCCGAAGCAGCGGCTCGATATGCTCGAAGAGGGGCGCTACAAGCGCGCTCGCAGGTGGCAGCTCTGACACCGTGAACGGCAACGCTTCGGTGATAGTGCATCACTCTTGACACGGGCCGGAGCGACTATTTGGCGATCGTGTATGGCTGTATGTGACTGACTTCTAATGAAGGAGGTCCATCATGCCGACCCCGATGCTCCCCGACCGAATCGACGACTCCGCCAGCGCGTGGGACCGTGCCCTGTACGCCTTCCTCGCCGAGAAGGAGCGCCGCTCCGGCTCTCGCCGCACGGTAGAATCCTACGCCCGCATGCTCCAACACTGCTTCGGCTCTCTCTCGAAGTCGCCGGACCGCATCGCCAGCCCCGAGGTCCTCGCCTGGGCACATGGCGTCGGGCTCTCCGGTCGCAAGCCGTCGGCGGTCACGGTCGGCGCCCGGATTGCCTGCCTCTCCAGCTTCTACCGTTTCCTCATCCGCATGGGTGCGGTCGCCTCGAACCCCTGCGACGCCCTGGAGCGGCCACGGACCGGTCAGTCACAGGCGCGCGGCTACGGCGCCGACGACGTCAAGAAGTTGCTGGCAGTCATCCCGGACACCATCCCGGGCCGCCGCGATCGCGCGATGATCCTGACGCTGGTTCTCACCGGCAGGCGCCGCGCCGAGGTGGTGAACCTGAAAGCCGGTGACCTCACCATCGAGGGCAACACGGCGTTCTACGCCTACCGCGGCAAGGGCGGCAAGCGCGGCCGCAGGGAGCTGCCCGCCCCTGCCTTCGAGGCTATCAAGGTGACGCTCGCCGACTGCGGCAAGGAGCTCGTCGCGATGCGTCCCGAGCAGTCGCTCTGGCAGGCAGGCACCGGCGCGGCGGGCATCACCAGCGGCACCCTTTACCTGCGCTTCCGCAAATACCTCACTGCGGCCGGGCTCTCCCCGACCGGCCTGCACGTGCTGCGCCACACCGCGGCCAAGCTCAGGCGCGACGCCGGGGAGTCGATCGAATCGGTGAGCCAGTTCCTCGACCACAGCAACC
>DAINCT010000055.1:0-13811 GCA_036732245.1 Chloroflexota bacterium
AGATGGCGCGTACCAGGTCGGAAGCCCGCGAGTGGCTCACCGTCAGGCATAGCGCCAGCGCCACCAGCCCGGCCGCCAAGGCCACCAGATATGTGTGCCGCCGGCAGGCCATGAAGTAGTGGACCAGAAAGAACGTGAGGGCGAGCAGCGCCACGGCTACCGCGTACCGAGGCAGCAGGTCCGCCACGGGGGATGAAGCGTAGGCCGGCCCGAAGAACAGGCGTAGCAGCCGACGCGGTGCGACGGCATAAGCGGCAACGAACGGCAGCGTGGCGGCCACGGTCAGCAGGATCCCTCCGGCTAACAGCGGCCGTGTATCGCGCCGGGCAGCAGTGTGCGCTGCGACGCGCGGCACTACGATCGTCATGACCGCATAGGGTGCGAAGAAGATGATGCGAGACGCGACAGCTACCACAGCGTAACGCCCCGCCTCTTCGGCACCCAGGAAATGCTGGGCGAAGAGGGTGTCCACGTAGAGCATCACCGTAACGAAGGCGTAGGTAGCCGTGACGGTGAGATAGTTTTCCGACACCGAAGCTGCGGGCGCCTTCGGGACAGACACCATAGGCCGCCGGCCGCTGCCCACGAGCCGCGCTAGCATCGCAGCGCCGACGAGCAGGGCGCCGAGGTTGCCCAACACGAGGCCGCCGAGCACCCCCGGCAGTCCCGCACCGAGGACCACGAGCAGGCCGCCCAGTATCAGGGCGAGGGCGCTTCGCAGCGCCATGACGAAACTGAGCTGCCCAAACTCCTGCAGGCCCTGCAGCCCGCCCAGCGGAAGGGGCAGCGCTAGGTTCGTGATCGTCGCAACCACAACCAGTATGAGCGCTGCAAGCGGGATCGACCGCGCCAGCGGGTGCGCCACCGGGCACAGCGCGAGCAGCACGACGAGTGCGCCGACCAGCACAGAGCCGACCCGGAGGGTCATCGTCTGGGCGTATGCACGCACCGTGCCTGCGTTCTGAGTGGAGAGTTCGGCGACCCGGCGCGCCACGACCAGGTTGACCGTCCAGCCCGGAATATAGGCGATCAGGTAGAAGGAGAGGAAGGAGTTCCACAGACCATAACCAGCGACACCCAGACCGCGGCTGGCCAGCAACTGATAGGCGTAGGCGCCCGCGTTCACCACGAGTATCGAGATGTTGAGGAAGACAAAGCCACGTAAGAGTCTCACACCCACCACCCGAGCTGTCCCCGTGCCGCGAAACCGAGCCGCAATAGACGCGGCCGTATCTCCGCCGCTCACCCGATCCGTGCCTCCCGTCGAAGGCCGATACGCCACAGCCAGTTGGCGGGAATGCGAGGAATCGCCACGAAGCCGAGGCAAAGCAGCACCACGATGTTTTGGAAGCTGGCGACGCTAATGAACCAGTCCGCAGAAAAGAGATCCATGAAGAAGCGGGTCACCGGATTGCGCCCGGCGTCAAGCGCGGGGACCAGGGCAGGCGTAATGCTGAAGCCAAATCCACCGTACATCGCCACCAGCGTGGTCATCGTCCAGATGCCGACGCACCAGCAGTACACAATGCTTCCCAGCGCTCTCCTACATAGGATCAACAACGGTAGGCCAAGGAGAAAGTGTGTCGCCGCCAAACCTGTCATGAACATCAAAAAACCTACAGTGCCTACGGCCAGCAGCGGAAAATAATCATCTAGACTGTGACTCGACCTGCGATGAAAGAGCACAAAAGCTGCCGTAACCAGCACGACTCCTGCCGTAAGAAGCTGACTAATCCGCTGATAGCTGAACCGTCCAATAAAGGGCGTAGCGCTTCGTTCGGTAAATCGGTCCAGACCCGCCGTTCCGGAGGCGAAAAGGTCGGCGAGTGGCCAGATGGAATAGGTGTCCAGTGAGACTGTGGTCAATTCGGGTTCGTTGCCCCCTGCCTCCTGGACCTGCAGGTCATTTCTCAACAGGTCTAGTGGCATGGAGGGACCGTAGGCCAGCGCAAAGGGCGCCATCGCGAGGAAGGTTATGATCACGCTCCAGGTGATGGCGTGGAGGTTCTGCTTGAACGAGAAGTTGCGCAGAAAGACCAGTCCGAGCAGGAACGCGGGCACCAGCATTTGTGGCCTGGTCAGACCGGTTGCCACAAGGGCCAGCCAGGCCCACACCGGTTGTTTTTTCTCAGCCAGCCAGATGGCGAGCAGCAGGAAGAAAATGCTCACCACGTGGTTCTGGCCCCAGACAGATGTGCTGAACCAGACCGCCGGATTGAGCAGGAACAGACAGCCGGCCACAAGGCTCCAGGCGCGGCTGGTCCGAAGCTGCCGGAGGATCAGGTAAATCAACGTCGCGTCGGCGAGGTTGAACAGGACGTTGAAGCTCTTGATCAGGAATTCCAATTGGTAGGTATCCGCTTGTAAGGCCCCGGGCCCGCTAAGAAATATCCGGTAAATCCAGCCAATTGCGGCGAAATAGTACGCCATGGGGAAGCCGTAAGGAAAAACGGCCTCGTGGTACGGAGCACCTCCCCAGACCTTCGCCAGACTCACCGTATTCGGCCGGAGATAGAGAGCGATGGGGTTGGAGGTTGCGGCCACATAGGACCATACCTTGGCCGCAAGCATGTCGACTGGCAGGCTGCCGAGGTTGAAGAGGAGGCCGTTGAGGACGAGGAAAACGATCATCACTGCGCCGGCGGCGATGATCAGGCCCAAGCTCGGGACAGCGATGGTGATCGGCCTGCGGAGTACCGCTGGCGTCCGGCCGCGGTACTCCGCACCGGCTCCTGACCGCGCTCGCTTGCGAACCCAGGTGACGGCGCTGATACTGCCCAGGAGTGCCCCGGCGATGAGAAGCGCGCCGACTAGGGCAGTCGCCCGCGGGTCATCAATCTTGGCTACCTGCCATCGCTCATGGGGCAGCGTGAGACTGTAGTTCTGCAATTGGACAGCGCTGTTCCCCGCCGTTGAAGTGGCCGAGGCCGTGAGGGATAGCCGGAGGCTGTCGAAAAGCCCGGGGATATCAGCCGCTGTTGCCGTTGTCTCGATGGAAACGGGAGCCACGGCTATGATCTGGGGCGCCTCAGAGGGCCGGTTTGCCAGCATCCATCCCTGGGCTCCCGAGTGGAAATCCCCATTGGCGAGCAGGTTGGCCGAGCTGTCTGCTTCCCTGAGAAACAGGTTACCGAAGAGGAGCTGCGTCTCGTTACCGCTGCCCAGATCGAGGCGTGCGAAGGCTGCCCCGAGGGGAGCCGTAGCCGTGAACTCCTTGCCGGTTCGGCCGTGCAATTCCTGGGCGCTATGCCAGTCGTTGTCGATGCTCAGGACATTGCGGTCTTGGTCCAACCATTGGACGGCAATCTTATAGGCGTCTGAACCAGACGCCAATTCTACCAAACCGCCAAAGCTGTACGTCTTGCCGGCTTCCACAGGAACCGGCTCGCTGACCACGTCACTGTACCGCGGGTCGGCGGGCCCTCCCGCGAGCCGTAGCACGGCACCACCAGTCGGCAAGATATCCTCTCTGGTCAGACGGCTCGTAATCGTCCCCGAATTTTTGTCTAGAACCATCTCCAGATGGTAGGCCAGGGAAAGGGAGTAAGTGCCCAAAACTTCGTGCTTGGTGACGGTACCACCAACTAGGGTCTGCGCCGCGCCGCCTTGCTGAACCGTTTCCTCGGTGATGACATTGCCTGGCCCGAAGACCAGAAACTGTCCCGCCTTCGTTCTAGCGCTCCAGATTCCGATGCGGAGAGGTTCGCTCGCCTCCGGATTCTGCAATACGCGCACGTCCATGACCGCCCGGAAGCTTCTCAGTGGCGTGGTCAGAAGAGTAACCGCGGGGTGGGAGTTGGGCAGCGCTGTGAGCTTCAGAGAGCCTGGCGAGATATCCACCAAACCCTGTTCGGGTGCTGGGTAACTCTGCTGGCTGGGGACGACCAACTCGCGGTCGAAGCCGCGGTAGACCGCATCGTTGGGCGGATGATGCCAGAGCTCGGCGGGAATGAGCATCAGGATCAGCATCGCTACCGCCAGCAGCAGTGCTGTCCAAAACAGCCAGCTTTTCCTGAGGCCTGTCACGGTCACTACTGAGCATCCCGCTGGAGGAGCAGGTTATGCGTGGCACGGCTCCGAGGAAACGCATGCGTAACGGAAAACGACTTCAAACCTTGCTCGATAATCTGACCATGATGAAACCCCAGTTCGACGAGTATGGTGGCAAGGGATCCGGGCGGAACCCCGGCCCGCTGCAGAGCTCCCCGATTAAACTCCATAATCAGCTTCAGCTCCGGATTCCGGCGCCGCAACTCGCTCATCCCGATCAGGGCAGCCCGTTCACTACCCTCGACATCCATCTTGATCGCGTTAATGGCAGGCCATCCCTGGCCGGCGAAAAAGCTGTCGAGACTGATCGTCTCGACAGCAATTGACCTCTCCACCCGCACTTCCCGTGTCAGGAAGCCCTCTGCCCCCTGCGGGTCACGCATAAAGTTCATCATCCCATTTGTATCAGATATCGCCTGTCTAACAGCAAGTACATTGCAACAGCCATTAAGCTCGATATTCCCCTTGAGATATGCATAGGCTGTAGGATCTGGCTCAAATGCGTAGACATATCCCGATTCACCGACGATCCGCGAAGCAAGCAGCGTGTAGTAGCCGAGATTGGCACCTAGGTCCGCCACCCCCATCCCTTCACGCACGAGTCCATTGAATAGGCGGGTCACATCCTGTTCGTATAGCCCCGCCACGATGCTCCGTGCTGCTGGATACCCGGCCGGTACTATCATTCGTAAGCCACCGGGTAGCGCGATTTCGACATCCGTCGACGGCGGCCGAATCAGGAGCGGCACCAACTTCAACGCAATTGGCTCAAGAGGTCCTAAGATGCCCAGGCGCTTGATTTGATTGCGAGCCCTAATACTTAGGCCCCACGCAGTGTTATAAATCGCCTCTCTCATGACCACATCCATGTGTCTCTCGATTGCCGCATCGTTGGTGAGATGGTAACGCTGTGCGGCTCTACCTGCCCTATTCTTTCGTGAGCAACAGGTCATAGGTAGCGTGACTCTTAGGGAACGACTGAGCGATGGAAAAAGGTCTGAGGTGCTGTTCAATGACATAACCGGTGCGGAAGCCAAGTTCTGTCAGCAGGGCAGCTAGACCTCCAACAGCCACGCCCGATCTACTGAGATTATGGATATCAAACTCCATGATCAGCCGCAGCCCCGGATTCCTGCGGCTGAGCTCACGCATTCCCTCGAGTGCGCCTTTTTCGCCACCCTCAATGTCCAGCTTCATGATGTCTACAGGCGGCCATCCTTGCTCCGAGAAGAAGTCGTCCAGACTAACGGTTGGCACCGTGCCCGAAGCACCATCCACCGAAACGGTTGACAACCAGTGGTGATCTGCTTCCTTGTGAACGGCGAATGCCTTCGTACCCGTGCTGCTGAACACGGCCTTGTTCACGGCGATGATGTTATGGCAGCCGTTGGCCATCGCATTCTTGACGAGGTACGCGTAGTTTGCCGGGTGGGGTTCGAACGCGTAGACCCGCCCAGAAGAGCCAGTGAGCCGGGAAGCGAGAAGACTATAGTATCCGCAGAAGGCTCCCAGATCGACGATGGTCATACCTTCCTGGATGATCTCTTGAATGAGTTCCGTTACTTCTCGCTCGTACAGCCCGGCCGCGTAGCTTCGTGCGCGGGGGAAACCGGGCGGGATCGACATCCGCATGCCTAGGGGAATGTTAACCTCCACTGCCTCAGCCGGCGGCGGTATGAGCCGGTTCGCTCCCACCATTAAGGCGTGCTCGAACGGCCCGGAAACACCAGCGCGCTTACCCAGGTGCAGCACACGAACACCCAGACCCCAGACCGCATTGTAGAAGTTTTCCCTTACAGTCATGTCGCACCAGGTCCTTCCTGAGCGGGGTGCCGGTCAAACGCCTGGCCCTGTATCGACGTCGCGGTCTCCGCAACGTCGATACAGGGCCAGGCGATCCTCATTGTCAAAGGTGCGGCAGACAGAGGTATCTATATCAACCGACAACTCTGAGAAGGCTAGCTGTATCGACGGTCAGACAGTTGTACTCTCCTCGGCGTGCAGCGCCAAACCGAGGGCCTCCTCGAACTGCGCGCCCACCTGCTGCCAACTGAACTGCCGGGCAAAGGCGACGCTGTTCGTCGAGAGTCGAGCATGCAGCTCGTCATGCCGCAGCAGGCGGATGATACTCCGTGCGAGGGCAGCGATATCACCAAACGGGTATCGGAGCCCGTTGTACTCGTGCTGTACAGCACCTTCAGGAACCCCGCTGCTGGCGATTACCGGAACTCCGCAGGCGTTGGCCTCCAGCACGACGATACCAAACCCTTCGACGGAGGAGGGAAGGACCATGACACGACAGCTCCTTAGCAGAGATAGCTTTTCGTCTTCCGTTAGGTTGAACCTGAACTCAACGTTCCCGCCAATGCCGAGCTCATTACAGAGTCGCTGAAGCCGCTGCTCGTACTTCCTATCATCGTGCCGGCCCGCGAGGATGAGCCGCGCCGCCGGGACCTGTGCTACCACTTCCTTCATAGCCGCGATCGCATGATCGGGACACTTGTAGCGGCGAAACTTGCCCAGCCAGACGATCGTCGGCGCAGATACCCGTTCCACGCTACCGGCGAGCCATTGCTCGCGGATGCTCACCGGCACAAGGAATACGTTTTCCCGCCTGAAGCCGATGGTCGAAAAGGCTTCCTGCCATTCCTTGGTACCCGCGCGCACCCGGGTGTTGCGGTGGATGAAGGCGACCGACCGCTCGAATAAACACAGCACCGGAACGAATAGGCGTGGGTACTGCGAGGCAAACAGATCGCGGTGAATTTGATGCCATTCAGTGACGACGGGTTCCTTTGCGTACAGCGGCACCAGCCGCGGGATACGAGCGCCGCCGAATCCTTCGGCAACGATGATGTCGTACTTACCTCGGCAATGCAGCATGTAATGCAGGAACGTACGCAGCCAGAGCGACAGCACGCCCCCCAGGCGAACCACGTGCACACTGTCCACCAGCTCTTCGCGTGGTGCGCCTACGAAGCTGCTAGCTAGGAACGTGACCGTATGCGCCCGTGCGGCCAGATACCGCGCGTACTCCCACATTTGGATATCGCCGCCGGCCGCGCCGGGGTTGCGCCAATCCCGCGTCGCCAAGAAGAGGACCTTCATGGGATCGACCTGGGTGGAGCCTTGGGCCTATAGGTCATGATATGCCAGATCATGACCAGGCCCACTTCCAGCCCCTTGAGCAAACTCTGGCTCGCCCCCTTGGATTCGCCGATGCGCCGGCGGAACGTGACCGGGATCTCGATGATCGAGAGCCCTTGCCTCAGTGCCACGACGATCATGTGCGGCGAGAAGTGGTTCCCGCCGACAGCGAGGTCGGGCAGAATGCGCTCCAACGCTTCCCGGCGGATCGCACGATAGGTGCAGCCCACATCGCTCAGCCTGGCTGCACCGAGGAATTTTGTGTCCCAGAACTTCAGCCGCAGCAGGGTACCCACGGCAATGTTGCCCCAGGTAAAGAAGCGATCCATCTGCGAACCGTTCTCCACCAGGTGCGGTACCACGCGCGTACCCAGCACCATATCCGCCTGATCGATGTAGGCGCGGAACTTGCTCAGGTCTTTTCCGGCAAACGTGCCGTCGCCCTCGGTGAGCACCACTACGTTCGCCTCGCGGACGTTCAGGCCCTCTACGAGCCCGCGCATACAGGCGTAACCATATCCCTGCCGGGTTTCCCGAACCACCCGGGCTCCCGCGACGGCTGCCAGCGCTGCCGTGTCGTCGCGACTATTGTTGTCGATGACGATCACTTCTACGACGCTGTCCTGGGCCTTGAACTCCGCCACCACCTTCGCGATCGCCTGCGCCTCGTTATAGGCGGTAATTACAACGGCCATTCGTACAGGGGCACGATATCCCTCATCCCAGGCGTTCGCTCCTTCACCCTCTGCCTCGGCCCTCTTCGCCGTCCTGCGCATCGCCCGGCGCTCCGCCATAATCGCGATTCCTATGAGGACTAGCAAAACCAGGAGCCCCCAGGCCAGCACGTCGGTAATGAACAACTTCGCGGTATTCATCGACGTGAGCCAGCCTGACGTGTGGCCGGGCAGCGCGCCAACCAGCAGGGCAAGCGGATGGAGGGCAGCCGCCAGCAAGGCCAGCAGCAGCACGATCAGCACAACAAACAGCACCATCTCGCGTTCCCCACATTCGCTCTTGCCGCTCACATACCCGCGACAAGACCCATCACCTTATCTGCGTGGACCAGTCGGCCCCGACTTCCTGAATCGTGTAGCGGAGCTCGTCCGGCGCATCAGGGTTGTACTTCTCGGAGATGTGATACATCAGGATGGCCTCCTCGTTGGTGTGATTGCGCCATCCATGTAAAACGCCCGGCGGAATGCGCAGCACCTTGCCATCGTACTCGGAGAGGCTGATAAAACTGGCGCGGTAGGTCCCATCGTCGTTCGGCACCGCCAGACCTACCTTGAGCGCTCCCTTGATGACGAACCATTCGTCGTACTGGCGCTGGTGCGCATGCCAGGCCGTGATGATGCCCGGATAGGCGTGGGTGATGTTGATGTCGCCGGTGACCACGCCGAAGATATCGGCGTAGCGTCGGCCCCGGTCGTCGTCGTAGCGGCGTGCCACATCACGCAGTTCGGCCAACCCCTCGATCGCCTGCATATGCACCAGATTGCCAAACGTGCTCATGAGCGCCTTCGTTACCTCAATTTACTTGGCAGTGCGAAGTCCAGTCGTATCTGCAAAGTCGTCGCCGGCAGAAATGGGGCCCCTGTGCCTCGCACCGCGTAACACGGAAGTGTACTTGGACTGTTGGGGAACGGCGAACTGCTTGCGCTCCAGGCTCTTCCAACAGTCCGTATTTTCTTTGTACCAGGCAATGGTCTTCCCAAGGCCCTCGTGCAGGTCGGTGGTAGCGCACCAGCCGAGGAGCTGTTGTGCTAACTGCGAATCAGAGTGGTGCATGTCAACCTGCCCGGGACGGTCTACCATGTGCTCGATCAATGAATGAGGCTTGTTCAACTGGTCGAGGATGACATGCGTTATATCCAGTACACTGGTCGCGCGATCCGAACCAACATTGATAGGTTGACCTGCGATATCCTCGATCGGAACATGCAGCGCCGCATCCAATGCGGCACAGTGGTCCTCCACGTAAAGCCAGTCCCTTACGCTCCGGCCGTCCCCGTGGATAGAGATAGGGCGATCCTGTAATGCTTGGGTAATTACGTGGGAAACCAGCTTCTCAATGTGCTGTCGTGGCCCGTAGTTGTTGAAGGGCCGGATGATAGCAATTGGCAGACCGAACGTGACATAGTACGAATACGCGAGACGATCTGCCGCCACCTTTGCGCCGGCATATGGGCTGCGAGGATTGAGCGGGTGTTTCTCATCCATAGGCACGGTTTCAGCAGTTCCATATACCTCAGACGAAGAGATGTGCAGAAATCGCTCAACGTTGATTTGACGGATGGTATCGAGAAGCACCTGTGCTCCTTTTACGTCCGTATCGATAAAGTCATCCAGGTTGTAGTCGTGGATTGAGTTATCTACGTGCGTTTCCGCAGCGAGGTGAACCACCGAGTCGCATTGGGCGATCAGGTTCTCCATAAGTTGGCGATCATTAATATTGCCGTGGACAAATATGAATCGCGGGCTTTCCCAGACGTCTCTCGAAAGATTGCGCAAATTGCCCGCATATGTGACGGCATCAAGGCCAACGACCTGATAGTTCTGATAGCGCTCTAGCAGGTACTGCGCGAAGTTACTGCCGATGAAGCCCGCGACGCCAGTGACGAGGATCTTCCGCATAGCTCGTGTTTCTCTATCCTTGTTCAATCAGATTTTTGCGAGGCGAGCGGAGCCATCGTGACGCGGATGCGCGGCTGACGGAACCGACCCTCCCTTGGTCATCTCCGCCAGGATACCCTCCAGCTCGTCCACGCAGCGCTCCCAGTCCATCGCCAGCGCCGTGGCCCGCCCTGCTCGCCCCATACGGTATGCGAGCTCGGGCTGGCTCTGCAAGCGCACAATGGCTCCCGCCAGTGCTCCAGGAGATGCTGCCGGCACCAGGAGCCCCGTCCGGCCCTCGCAGACGATCTCTTCCTGCCCGCCGCCGCGGGTGGCGATGACGGGCAGCCCGCTGGCAAAGGCCTCCAGCACGGCCAGGCCAAAACCTTCTCCAGTACGCGTGGGCAGGACAAAGGCATCGGAGGCCCGATAGAAGTCCGGTACCAGCTCGTCGGGAAGCGGACCGATCAGCCGCACGTTGCTCAGCCCTTCCCGCCGGATGCGGCGTTCGAGCGAGCGCCGCTCAGGACCGCCGCCGCCGATGACGACGAAGAGGTCGCGCTGTTTCCGTAACCCGGCGCAGGCGGCGACCAGGGTATCAAGTCCGTTCCTGTACACCAGGCGACGAACCGTGAACACGATAAAACAGTCGCTCGGTAAGCCAAGTCGCTCGCGGATGGCCAATTGCTCGTCGGAGGAATTGACGGGGGAAAAGCGCGTGGTTGACACACCATTCCTCACAACGCGAATGGTACGGCCCGGCACCAGCGCGCGCACGTAACGAGCGGTATATTCGCTAATCGCCAGAACGCTTGTAGCCGAGCGTACGGTATACCGACCCTGGAGTAGATCTGCGCCTCGCTCAACAATACTCCAGGGAAAGGGATACTGGATATAGGGATTGTGCTGCAGCAGAACCGCCGGCCTGTCGTGGCGCCGCGCCATCAGCGCACCGAGCGCCGAGCCCATGAAGGAATGGCCATGGATCAGCACCACGTCGTGGACAGGCATGAGGCGCTCGAATAGGGACACGAGCCCGGGGGAGAATAGCGGATACGGAATGCCCAGGCGCTCGAGCAGGTTCACCGCGCTCACGCGGTAGACAGGAAACCCGTCATCCTGCACCAGTTCTGGATCGCCGGGCAGACGTGACGTGATCACGGACACGTGATGTCCCCGCTGCACGAGCCGGCGGGCCTGTTCGCGAGCCACGGTCTCGACCCCGCCGCGATGCGGGTGCCAGTAGTGCGTCACGATCAGAATCCGCATCGCTGCACCGAATCGCGGCCGGTCGCCTGGCCGACCGTGGGCTGCAAGACAGAGCACGTGAACAGGCTCATGATCGAGCTCCGTGAAGCTTGCGCCGCGATGTCTACCAGCCGAGGTGATCGGTAGAGTATTCGGCCGCCAGCACCGTGCAGATGCCGCAGGCGCCGATCACCATCAGCGCCTGCGCCGCGCCGGCGACGCCAAGGAGCGCGTGGCTGGACTTCCCGGTCAGCCACAGCACCAGTAGGAGCGCGTCAACGATGAGGCCCGCCAGCGCACAAAGGGCAAACCGCGCCAGCAGGGCATTGACGGCTCCTGGTCGCGCCAAAAAAAGGAGTCGACGGCGCAGAGCCACGGGGGTAAGCGACGATCGGTAGGCTGCAAGGCTGCCAAGCAGGAGCGCCTGCGCGCCGATGATCAGGAGCGTGGGACCTACGAATACCGGTAACCAGTGCAGCGACTCGAGCACGATGCCGGCAGGCGCGACGATCGACACGCAGCTCAGCAACAGCCCCAGCACCACGCAAATGGCTGCTGGCACGAGTAAAGAGATGTGTGGGCTCAACAGGAGCAGCATCAGGATATGCCGCCAGCCATCGGAGAACCTGTTCAGCTTGCTCTCGCCCACCCGCACCCTGTAGCTGCTGGGCACATCTCGGACGGTAAGCCCGGCTCGCCCTGCTCTGAGCAGCATCTCTGATGCATACTCCATCCCCGCGGCCCGTAGCTGCAGCGATAGCACGGTGCCGCGCCAGAAGGCCCGATAGCCCGACTGGCTATCGGAGAGCTCGATGCCGGTCAACAGGCGGAGCACGCGCGTGATCAGGGGCGTACCCACGCGGCGGTGCAGGAACGGCATCGCATCGTGCGCGATGCCGCCCAGCAGACGGCTGCCCACCACGATGTCCGCCCCCTGCGTAAGCGGCGCAAGCAGATCCCCGACATCGGTTAGATCGTAGGTCTGGTCCGCATCCGCCACGACTACGACGTCCCCGCGCGCTGCCTGTACACCGGCTCTCAGGGCAACGCCATAGCCCCGACGCACTTCAGAGATCACGCGGGCGCCCGCCGCCGCAGCGCGTTCGGCGCTGCGATCGGTGGAACCGTTATCGACCACGACCACCTCGCCCGGCAGGCCGGCGCGTGCCAGACCCTGGAAGGCTTCGGCCACGGTGGCCGCAACGGCCGTTTCTTCATTCAGGCAGGGCAGAACGATGGAGACAAACTCGATCGCTCGGCGATCTCCGGCATCACGTTGCAGCGCACCCTGGTCCGAGGTCTGGGTCTGCCGGTCGCGGTGGGCGTGGTCCTCCGCAACAAGCGCATCCGAATTCGAACCCATGAGCAACCCTCCGCCGCATTTTGCCGTCAGTATGCCGTCCCACCCCGACGACCATCAGCACCACGCGAAGCGCGAATCATTATATCGCCACGCCTATCCTACTTCACGACACGATAGGCGATCGAGTGGATGATCCGTCGAGCAAGGTTGCCCCATGCCCATCTTCAGTTCGTACAATTCCACAGCTACAACATAACTGCTGTTGCCCTATTGACAAGAGGCGGCTCGCAAGCTACCGTGCACAAGGATGACAGGTACAGGAGGTACCTATGCGTTGGCTTAGACTATTATCCCGAGCACTGCCTCGCCGTGCCCTAGTGGCTGCTGCACTCGTGGTCACCCTGTCCGTGGGCCTGGCACTGTTGACGCAGAGTGCGAGCCAGCATGCCTCCGGCCAGGTCTACGGCCGGGTCTATACAGTGATTCTTCCGCAGACGGCGCCAGCCGCCGCCACTACCTCCACCACCACCACTACTGTGATTCTTCCGCAGACGGCGCCAGCCGCTACCACCAACACCGCAACGGCGGGCGCGCCACCACCGCCACCGCCACCGCCGCCTCCGCCCCCGGCGCCGGCACGGTCTGCCACTCCGCCCGCACCGCCCGCACCTCCGGCTCCACCGGCGGCGCCTGCACGCACGGCAACGCCTGCGGCTGCAGCACTCGCGGCAGCGGCACAAGCCATAGCTGCCCAGCGACCGGCCGCCGCGGCTCCGGCTGCCCAGCTGGCGCTTCCGAATACCGGTACTGGTGGTCTCGCGGGCCACAACGACAGCATTCCGATGTTGCCGATCGTGATCGGCTTCAGCGCGTTGGCTCTGGTTGGCGGATCGCTCGCGCTGCGGTCGCGCAAGAACGAGGGCTAGTCTCGGCGGTACAGCCCGAAAGCCACAGAAAAGAGGCCGCGCTTGGCGCGGCCTCTTTCGCGTGTTGATGGCCGGAGTATTCACAGCGCAGGTCCCGGAACGAAGCGAGAGGTTCATTCGAACCTGGACGGTCCAGCGCGGCGTTTATCTGCATCCGCGACACAACTGGTTCATGAGCGCCGCGCTGATGGACGAGGATATTGCCGCTGCCCTGGAGCTGCACCGACGAGGCGTTTGCGGCCGTGCGGGCAAGGTTCGGCGATTCGTGAGCGGTCGAGTAGCGAGGTGTCAATCGCTGAGCTTCACCAGCATCTTGCCGGTATTTTCGCCCTGTAACAGGCCCATGAAGGCGCGCGGGGCGTTTTCGAGTCCCTCGACCACGGTCTCCCGATGCTTGATCTTGGCCTCGCGGAGCCACGCGCCCATGTCGACCAAGAAGGCCGCGCGGCGGTCAAGATGGTCCGAGATGATGAAACCCTGAACGAGCAGGCGGTTGCGCACGATGTTGGTCAGATTATTGGGAC
>DAINCT010000056.1:0-13739 GCA_036732245.1 Chloroflexota bacterium
ACATTGAACATCCGTACCCAGATGGCGCGGCTGAAGCATGGATCTGCGGCGTCGCCGAGCGTGCCGGCGAGGGACGTGCGTTGGCGTGGGCGATCGTAAACCGGTTTGAAATGGAGCTAATCGGTGCCATCAGCATCGGGCTCCATTCCCGCCACCAGCGGGGCGAGCTCGGTTATTGGCTCGGCGTCCCGTCCTGGAACCGGGGCTACATGACTGAAGCCGCGGTAGCCGTGACAAAGCACGGGTTTGAAGCGTTGAATTTGCATCGGGTCGAGGCGATGGTTCTTCCCCGAAACGGTGCGTCGATTCGGGTTGTTGAAAAAGCTGGGCTCGCATACGAAGGGACACTGCGCGGGTACGTCAGGAAGGGCACTGTCTTCGAGGACGTGGCGATCTATGGTCAGGTCAACGAGTGGGGCAAGTAATTGGGGACTGATCGGAAGCGGGGCCCGTGACGGCGGCAGGTTGCACATTCCGCGAGATCATTTCGGTTTCCTGACTCGCAATCATCACCCACATCCGATATGAATGATTGAGGTGAGAAATGGTGGCAAGAACCAAACGTGACGTCGAAGGACTCCGCCGGGCGAACGTGGCCACGGCGTGCTTGTTACGAGAGCTTGCCGCGCAGGCAAGACCCGGGACGACCACGAAGCAATTAGACGATTACGCGGCATCCGAGATTCGGCGCCTCGGCGGGGAGCCGGTCTTTCACACGCAGAATGGATTCCCCGGATGTATCAACACCTCCGTGAACGACGAGGCGGTCCATGGCGTTCCCGGGCCTCGCACGCTGGTCAAGGGCGACCTGCTGAAGATCGATTGTGGGATTCGGTTGGACGGCTATTGCGGAGACTCAACACTCACGGTTGGCGTAGGAGACGATCAATTCCTCTCGACACAACGACGTGCCGTCATGGATGCGGCCCGGGAGGCGCTACGTCGAGGCATCGAGGCCGTGCGCGTCGATGGCCACGTGGGCGACATTGGTCACGCGATGCAGTCGTATGTAGAGGGAATCGGCTTCGGGTTACTTCCGCAATATACCGGTCACGGGCTGGGGAAGCGGCTCTGGGAATCGCCCTCCATTCCCGCGGTCGGTCGTCCGGCGACCGGAGATCGGATAGTGGATCGCATGGTGTTCACCATTGAGCCCATCGTGGTGGCGGGGAGTTCGAGAACCTACGTGGCACCCGATGGCTGGACGGTACTGACGGCCGACCGATCGCCGGCGGCGCAATTCGAACACACTGTAATGGCGACCGCGGGCGGTGCGGTCGTTCTGAGCCAATGCACGTAGGTAGCATGGACCTGGCGAGACTAAACGATCACGGAATTTTTACGGGAATTGATAGGCAAGAGTGGTCCAGGGCGCGCAGGCTTGACGCCGAGACACACAGATCTGGGGAAACGAAGCTTTCGCAGGTCGACAGTCGATGAAGGAGACTACGCATGGCATACGATCCACGCACTGAGACCGGCATCCCGACTGAAGTGGTGGGCTCCCTTCCGCGCCCGACCACACTGCAGGCCGCGTACGCGGACTATGACGCGGGACGGATCACGAAGGGACGGTTGGAAGCCGAACAGGAGACTGCCGTGCGGGATTCGATCAGTCGGATGGAGGCCACCGGTTCGCCCATCGTCTCCGACGGTGAGCAATGGGCCTCGAGCTTCGCCACCTACCCGGTCACGGACACCCTGGCGGGCACCGGCCTCGCCCCGCATCTTGCTCCCGCCGGACAATACTTCGCGATCTTTGCCGACGGCCATTATCGGCAGCTACCCCGCCTGACCGGCGGTCCGTTCCATTACAAGACGTACGCCGGAGACACGCTGGCCAGGTCGATCAAGTTCGCGACCAAACCCATGAAACAGGCAGTGATCGCTCCATCCATGCTCGCCCTTTTGTACCCCCTGAACGAAGAGGTGCCGGACTATCCGCGTGCACAGTTCGAAGACGACCTGGTGGACGAGTGCGAAAAGGACATTCGTGGCGCGTTCGGCGCCGGAGCAGCTCGCGTCTCGATCGATTTCACCGAAGGGCGGCTGGCCACGCGAGCCGACCCACGCAATCCCTGGACTGGTGCGCACATGTTGCCGCACTTCATCGAGCTCATCAACCGTGTGCTCGACCGCTTCACCCCGCAAGAACGCGCGGTCATCGGTGTTCATACCTGTCCGGGGGGCGACCGCGATTCGGTCCACAGTGCAGACGTACCCTATGGCGATCTTCTCCCCAGCATGTTCCAACTAAACGCCGGATACTTCCTGATGCAGATGGCCAGCGAACGCGATAAGGACCCCGTCTATCAGTTGATCGGGCAACACAGCCGTGAAGATGCTAATGGGGTCGCGCAGATGTGTTACGTCGGCGTCACCAACCCTCAGAACCCCCGGGTTGAGAGCGCGCAGGAGATCAGTGACGCCCTGGTGCGGGCCGCCAATTTCATCCCCAAGGAGCGTCTAGGCTCGACCGATGATTGCGGTTTCTCGCCCTTCAGCATCGACGAGAAGCCCAACCACGGCTCACCGGATTATGCACGTGAAGTGGCCTTCCAGAAGATCACAAATCGCGTGGAAGGCACGCGCATGGCGGCGGAGCAGCTCGGGGTGGGGAATGTGGTGACGATGTAGTTGTCGTGGGTCCAGCCGACTCGTAGCGCAACCCGAACATCCTGACGCCGATTCCAAACGGTAAGTTAAAGGGACGTCGGGCACCGGAGCGCGGGCACACAGGCGGAACGGCGCGGGGGCCGCGTCCGACGAGTGCATCACCGATCTTCTTGACCTAGATTCAACTCGACCTTCTCGCGCCGTCCTGATACGATGGGTTCCATCAGGCATGTGCGCGCATCCTTTCGCGCCACGAACGAAAGTCACAAGGAGCGCGCTTTATGTCAACGCTGTCTCGCTGGGTGCTTTCGCACAAGCTCGTCGTCGTGATCGCATGGATCATTGTCACGCTGGCCGGGTTTGCCCTCAGTCAGGCGGCGACCAACGCCCTGTCACAGCAGTTCCAGTTGCCCGGCCGCGAGGCGTACGTCACGAATCTGGCGATCGAACGGACGTTTGGAAACGGTGGAGAAACCAATCCGATCGTGGGGGTAGTGACATTGCCTACAGGCACGACCGTCGATTCACCGGGTATTCGCGCCGAATTGCGCGCTGCGTTCGCCCGAGTCGCAGTTTCCCTTCCGGGCTCGCGTGTGGTGTCGTACGGAACGACTCCCAACCGAGTGCTGGTATCGGCGGATGGACGCACCACGATGGGTCTTGTTTACATTCCACTGGCCAAGAGTTTCTCGGATTTGCCTAAAATCCTTGACACGGTCAAGGCGGCGCTGGGCAGTACCAGGATTGGCGGCGCACCGATATACGTAACGGGCCAGGATGTCCTTGCTCTCGGCTCAACCGGCAGCGGCACCGGTCCCGGGCTGCTGGCTGAAACGATTCTGGGCGGGGCCGGCGCGCTCCTGATCCTCATCTTCGTCTTCCGGTCCTTCATGGCGCTCGTGCCTTTGATGATGGCGGTGATCGCGATCCCCACGACGTTCCTGCTGGTTCTGGGCCTCACGAAAATCACTGACGTCAGTTTCATCGTCCAGTTTCTCGTGGCGCTTATCGGCCTGGGCCTGGCAATCGACTACTCACTCCTCATCGTCATCCGTTGGCGAGAGGAACGCGCCGGGGGATTGGAAAATGAGCCGGCCGTGCAGAAGGCCATGGAAACGGCAGGTCGGGCCGTCTTCTTCAGCGGGACGACCGTGGCCATCGGACTCCTTGCCTTGATCGTGTTGCCGGTGCCGTTCTTGCGCAGCTTGGGGTATGGCGGCATGCTGATCCCGTTAGTCACCGTGGCCGTGGCGCTCACCCTGTTGCCCGTGCTGCTCGCTACGGTCGGTCCTCGCATGGACTGGCCCCGCGTTCGCAAGGGCGGACAGGAAAGTCGTTTCTGGCATGTCTGGGCAGCCGCCATCGTGCGTCGTCGCTGGATCGCTGCGTTCGCAGGCGCCGTCATTCTGGCAGTGCTGGTCGCGGAGGCGTCAACGATTGCCCTCGGCCAATCCAAAGCAGATTCACTTGCCAAATCGGGTGACGCCTACATCGGGCTCAAGGCGCTGGAGAACAACGGATTCCAGGTGGGTGTGATCAGCCCGTTCGAAGTGCTCGTCCAGAATGGTGACCCCGCAGCCGTCGCCAGGCAACTCGCACGCGTGGGCAACGTTCGGGGCGCTATCGCACCGATCGGACCCGCATGGCGCCGCGGATCGAGCGCCCTGGTCGACGTGTTTCCGAATGCCGACGCAAGTTCGGCCGCGGGACGTGACATAGTTACTCACATCCGGGCTGCCGCTCTGGGTGGGGCCGGCCATGTCCGGGTGGGCGGACCGGGCCCACTGGTAGCGGACTTTATCTCGGCGGTCTACGGGTCCTTCCCGCTCATGATCTTGTTGATTGCCGTCATCACGTTCGTGTTACTGGTCCGTGCATTTCGTTCTCTTCTATTGCCGCTCAAGGCAGTCATCCTCAATATTCTTAGCGTGGCGGCCGCCTGGGGAGTGCTGGTTATTGTCTGGCAGTACGGCTATGGCTCGCAGGCGATATGGGGTATTCAGTCGACGGGTGCAATTACCTTCTGGATCCCACTCATGGTCTTTGCGTTTCTCTTTGGTCTTTCCATGGATTACGAGGTATTCATCCTCTCGCGCGTTCGAGAAGAATACGACAAATCCGGCTCGACCAACGCAGCGGTGGTCACCGGTATCGGACGGACGGGCCGGCTGGTGACAAGCGCGGCGCTCATTCTGTTTTGCGCTTTTCTCGCTCTAACGTCGTCGCCCGGGACCGACATCAAGGTGATGGGCACTGGCCTGGGTGCGGGAATTTTGCTGGACGCCACGGTCGTCCGCATGCTGCTGGTACCCGCCCTGGTGTCGCTCTTCGGCCGGTGGAACTGGTGGCTCCCGACCCTCCCCGCGCGCGTATTGCGGGTGCAGCCGTCATTGCCTCATTCAGAGATGGCGACCGAAACAACGTAAGGGAAGAAGGACGGCAGCGACATGAGTTGGGTTCCCAATAGGCCTCAGGTTAAGGAAGTCGAGCCCGCCGAAACCCAGCGACGGCTGAAGGGTGGGTCCGCGGTCGTGGTCGACGTGCGGGAGACGGAGGAGCTGCGCGGTGGGCGCATCGCCGGGTCCAGACACATCCCGCTTGGCACGCTGCGGTCACACACCGATGAGTTGCTGGCTGAATCCGAAGTGATATTCGTCTGCCGGAGTGGTCACCGGAGCGCCATGGCAACAGCGGCCTTAACTCTGGCCGGACATCGAAACGCCTGCAACATGGTCGGCGGTATGATCGCGTGGGAGGAGCAGCACCTGCCGGTAGAACTGTAGGCGCCTTACGCCGACTGAGACTAACCAGAAAACGCCATCGCATCCGACTTCACACGGCATGGACAGTCAGAGCAAAGCCCAATCTCGGGGATCGTACGTTCATCTCACCTACACTTGAGCACCGGAGGTGCGAGTGATGTGCGCCAGGATCTTTTCTCGAGGCTTCCATGGTCGGCGGCAGGAACCGGAGGATGCCGGCCGCCTCCCGCCCGGACAGTATCTCGTGCGAGACTTTCCAGTGCTATCGGCCGGTCCCACGCCTCATACGCCGCTGGACACGTGGGACTTCTCCATCTCAGGCGGGATGAATGAAACGAAGCGCTGGACCTGGGACGAGTTTCGCGCGCTTCCCAGCGAGATGATCACGCGCGACATTCACTGTGTGACTCGATGGTCGAAGCTCGACACCATGTGGGAAGGGGTCTCGGTCGACACGCTACTGGACGGTCTCGAGTACGATGCCGAGTACATCGTCGCGTTCTGTGACGGCGGGTACACGACCAATCTGCCGATCGAGGACGTCACCGGCGGCAAGGCATGGATTGCTTTTGCCTACAACGGTGAAACGCTCGAGGCTCCGCATGGCGGTCCGGCCCGCCTGCTGATCCCGCATCTGTATCTCTGGAAGAGTGCGAAGTGGGTACGCGGACTGACGTTGAGCGACCAGGACGAACCCGGGTTCTGGGAATCGGCCGGTTACCACAATCGAGGAGACCCATGGCAGGAACAGCGGTACTGGGGCGACTGACCTGGCAACTAGGCCGGGTGGTAGACGCGGTGGTCGAGACACCACGCGTGAAGAGCTTGACCCTGGACTTGCCGACGTGGGGCGGTCACCGAGCCGGGCAGCACGTCGATCTTCGGCTCACGGCCGAGGACGGCTACCAGGCGGTACGGAGTTACTCGGTTGCCTCACCACCTGAAGTGGAACGCGTGGTCGTCACCGTGGAGCGACTGGAGGACGGAGAAGTATCACCGTATCTGGTGGATGGAGTGCGAGTCGATGATCAGATCGAAGTCCGGGGTCCGATCGGTGGCTACTTCGTATGGGAGATCTCGCTGGGCGGACCGCTGTTTCTGGTGGCCGGTGGATCAGGGATAGTCCCTCTGATGGCGATGATCCGACATCGACAGTGTGGTAATAGCGAGGTGCCGATCACGCTGCTGTATTCCACACGATCCGAGGACGACGTCATATATCGGGCAGAACTCGAAGAACTGGCTTCCCATGACGGAATCCGTCTGATTCAATCCTACACACGGGCACAGCCTCCTGGTTGGAAAGGGTACAGCCGGAGAATCGATGAGTCGCTATTGCGCGACGTCGCACCCAAGCCTGACGGGCAGCCATTGATCTACATCTGCGGTCCGACCGCCCTGGTGGAAGCGGCGGCGTCCGGTATGGTCGCGCTGGGCCACGAGCCGACAAGTATCAGGACAGAGCGATTCGGGCCAACCGGGAGGTGAGCATGGATATCGAGGAACGACGCTTGGACGGCAATGCGGCCGCGGGACTTTTGGGCGAGATCTTCCCGTTCGACATGACCATGGTGAGAACCCTTTGCGCGCGGTGCGGCGCGATGGAGCCGGCCGGAGCGCAGCCCGTCTATGCCGATGCGCCCGGCATCGTCATGCGGTGCCTGCACTGCGAAAGCGTTCTCATTAAGGTGGTGCACGGTGGTGGTCGCTACTGGCTGGACCTGCGCGGTGTAGCCTGTTTGCAGGTGGACGAGGGATAAGGTCGCCCGACGCCTTTCACGGAAGCGCGCGCCCACTCATGGCAGCCGCCGCGGCATTGCGCGCGGCACGCTCGGGAGTGGTGAACAGCGACCGGTGATGAGGCACGCGGTCGGAGGACCAGTAACCGGGAGGCGCCATGGTCATAACGGCCAACGCCACCAGAACTGCGTCGTAATTGACTCGCCAGCCGGCAAAGTCTCGCCACGCCTGGTCGCGGTCCGGCTTGAGCTTCACCCCGACATCGCGCAGCGTGTCGTAAACCCCATCGAAGTCGGCGCGCGAGACACTGATTGGATCGGTCGGCTCAGGGTCTTCGTTAAATGGAATATTGAATTGAGCGGAGATGCGCCGTAAACAAAGGTATCCGGCACGGATGCAGAGCTCGGCCTGCGGATCACGTGGTCGTTCGAGTGTCGAGGATGCCAGACTCGCGGTGTCAAGCACGGCGCCGGCAGCGGTCACCCAGGAACGGTTCGGTTGGGGCGACCGGTAGAATACCAGCGGTAAGAGTGCTGTATGGCTCTCCTCAACCATCTCAAACCAAGCTTGCCACTCTTCCCAGACTTCGCCTATCTGGTTAATGCCCTCGATAAGCTGGTAACGCTTGAGCATGGCAGTCGGTGAGGGGGGTGAGCCCGCCCGGGTCTCGAGTCCAGTGACTGCTTGCTCGCGTTGGGAGAACGCTGAATACAAAGTCGGCAGATATGACACGAGGATGGCAGCCAACAACAAACTGAAAACCGTCTCGGAAAATGCGAAGACCGTGCCTCCCGGGATCGAACCGACATTTGAACCGAGGTTCAGGAGCGATGTCCGACTGATGGTAAAAGCGTCAGTCCAATTCGCGGCTCCCACCGCCCAATAGACTCCCGAGTATCCCAACAGAACGCACGCCAGCCAGAAGATTGGAAGAGACAATAAGGTCACCGGTGCGTAATATGCCAGAACGCTTTCTTTCCTGGCATGCGCGGCACGCCACACCGGCCACGTGAACACGAAGCTCGTGAAGACAAAGACCGCGTGGGTGACACCGTCGCGGGCACCACGCGGCACGATAAAGGTGCGAATGGCCGAAAAGATCGCGATATACACGAGCCCGCATCCCAGGATGAAGGCGATAACGCGGAAAACCATGCTTCCGTGCCTCCGTTGTTCAGGCGTTCGGCGCGCGGGAATACCCTGAATTCCCGGGCCGTCGCCGTGTCTACCAGATCATAACCGCCCCAAGCGCCTTTGACTTGCGGGAGCGCGATTGAGTCTGCCTGAGCGCCAGCCGTCCGCCAAAGGTCGGGGCCATGACAGGGGGTAGGTAGAGAGCCGTTTCACTTGCTGGTCGAATTTAGCCGGCCGGATACCGAGCCACGGCCTGAATGTCGGGAACATCCGAAAGCATAGGTTCCCAGGCCATATGCGAGACGGATGCGATATACAGGCAGCCGTCGTCGGTGATCGCCACCAAGTGATCGGCCAGGTTCGTGAATCGCTCGACCATGCGGTCGGGCCACGGCAGGCCCAGCCCGTCAGACGCCGGCGTCCAGCTACGTCCACCGTCGCGACTCCGTTCGATTCGACCATTCATGCGCGACACGCTGTCGGCGGGCGAGAGGAGAATGTGTTCTGAGTCGAGTGGATCCACCCAGACGGCCCGACAGTATGAGCCGGCACGCGACACGGTCCAGGTATCCCCTCCGTCGTAGGATCGGTAAAGTCCTTCCGCGGTCGCGGCGTAGACCAGGTCCGGCGAGTCGGAGTGGGTCGCGACCCAATGAACATCGGCGAACACGAACGGCGCGGGCGGCAGGTCGAAGCTGGGCTCCCCCGTGCTCCCGCCGACTAACCGCCAACTCTCGCCTCGGTCGTCCGAGCGCAGTACGCCGCCGACTTCGACCGCGGCATACGCCCTCCGACCGCAGATTGCAATCGAACGAACACATCCGGCTTCAGGCGAATACGGGAGGAACCATCGATGGTGATCGCGCAATGCCTCTACCTCCGGGCATGTCCTCCAATGCCCACCACCGTCGTGGGAAACGAAGATTCCGGCCGGTTCCGTGCCGGCGAATTCGAGATCCGAAACGCCGGGGTGATATGTAAGCGAACGCACGTGCGGAGATCCGAGTCCGTCGCCGGTTCGCCAGGTCTCGCCCTCGTCATCCGATCTGAACACACCCTGGCTGGTACCGGCCAGGATGACGCCTTGGCGCGCGATTACAGCGATGACGTTGTGCTCGGACAACGCGCGTTTTGACTCGTGCCAACGACCATCCCGATACCGGAATATCACGAGTCCGTGTTGAGTAGCTACCAGAAGTTTGCTCTCCTCGTCGAACACAATGTCACCTCCGCACACGTCTCAGGCTCACAAAATGAGGTGCACATCGCCAAACTCATGCCAGAGGTACCCACAGGCTATTGCCGCGCGGTAGGCGCGTAGCAGGTGTTCGCGCGGCGCTAGCGCCTCCAACATGGCGAGATGAGTCGATTTTGGCTCGTGAAACCCGGTAAGGAGTCCATCGACAGCATACACTCCACGTTCCGACGTAATCACGATGTCGGTCCAGCCCTGCGACGCATGAACTTGCCCATCTGCATGGGCGGCGGTCTCGAGAGCCCGCACAACCGTGGTGCCCACGGCGATTACGCGCCCTCCAGACCGACGTGCCTCGTTGACCGCGTGCGCCACGGCTGAAGGGACCCGATACCACTCGTCATACGGCGGTTCGTGCGCCTCCGGGCTTGCCACGCCGGTATGAAGAGTCAGAGTAACCACCTGTACTCCCTGAGCCCTCAAGGTGTCGACCAGGTGACAGGTGAAGGGGCGGCCGGCCGATGGCATTTCGGCCGATCCGAGTTCGCGGCTGTATACCGTCTGGTATGCGGAAAGCGGCCAGGCAGCAGGCACGTAGGGATATCGAATGGGACGTCCATATTCGAGGAGGTACTCGACGAACGGCTTCGGCACATCGACTTCCGCCACCCAGAGTCGGTGTGATGAGGCGTACGGATGGACGATCCGCAGCCTTCCACGGGCTGGAATCGACACTCTGTCTCCCGCTCGGAAGCGCACTCCGCGCGGCTCGACTACCCAGTCTCCATTGGGGAGATTGGTGGAGAACCTGAGCGAAAACGGTTCCCCCGCCTCGTTCTGTGCGGTAAGTTCGGCCGGAAGGGTGCCCGAGTCGTTGATCACCAGCAGGTCACCAGGCTCCAGGAATGCCGGCAGATCGGTAAATCGGGCGTGGGTGATCTCATCCGTGCTTCGATGGCTCACCAGCAGGCGTACATCGTCGCGCCCGTATCCACGGACCTCCGGAGGTTCGTGAGCTTCGAGTTCGGCCGGCAACGCAAACTCGAGGACATCGTCAAGCGCCAGCATGCTGTCCCTCCGCGATCAGATCCAACGCCTTGAAGCGACCGGAGGCAATCGCGCGCTGGGCCAATCGTAAGAAGGCGGGAGCCGGAACATCAGGGGTCAGCAAGCTAGAGAGATCGGTCCCCGGCTCCGCGTCGCGGTGCATTTGCGTGTCCATATCGCCCGGATCGATTGCAAAGACTGCGATCCCCGTTCCTTCGAGCTCCACCGTCAGGGTGCGGGAAATATGTTCGAGTGCCGCCTTACTGGCCGCGTACCCTCCCCATCCGGGGTACGCTTCCATCGCGGCGTCCGACGTGACGTTGATGATGACGCCGTAGCCACGCGATTTCATCTCAGGCAGTACAAGCTGCGCCAGCCGGAGTGGAGCGAGGACGTTGACCTCCAGGACCGCTCGAAACCCGTCAAGCGGGAAGGTCTCAAGGGGCGGCATCGGAGTCGGGCCCAATTCGGAGGCATTGTTCACCAGTACGTCGATGTGGCCGAAGCGGTTCAGGCCGTCCCGTACGAGTGCTGATGCGTGGCTCCCGATCGCCACATCCCCAGGAATCGCGAGTACTTCGGTATGGAGCGCCAATTCTCGGGCGGCGGCACTCAAGGCGTCTTCTCCACGCGCTGAGATGATAAGGCAGAAACCCTCCCGGGCGTACACGCGTGCGATCTCCAGTCCAAGGCCACGCGAGGCTCCCGTGATGAGAGCCACCTTCTGCGTTTTGGCGGTCATGATTCGAATCTCCCATCCTCCGCCGGTATCACTCGACCTGTCCCGCGCTCCCGCGCGAGTCGTCGGAAACGAGCTCGTCTACCGAACGGACTACGACAAACGTACGCCGAGTAGAGACGTGTCCGCCTCGGGCAGATGTCCGGGGCAGGCCCTGTACCTTTGGACAGGTAGCCCGTTCCGCAGTCCTACAGCAACCCTCGCTGCACAGCCGTGGCGACCGCCTGAGCGCGGTTTTCGACCTGCAACTTCCCAAGAATGGATGTGACATGAAATTTCACAGTTCGTTCAGAGATCGCCAGTGACCGCGCAATCTGCTTGTTGGACAGGCCGGCTGCGATCAATCGAAGGACCGCCCGTTGTCGATCGGTCAGCAGTCCCGCGAAGCGGTGAGGCGCACTCACCTCTGCTACCAACTTGGCTGCGATGCGCGGTTCGAGGTACGATTCGCCCTCGCTCATGGCTTGAACGGCGCGGGCGATCTCGGCACTGGTAGCACCTTTGAGCAGATACCCCTTCGCGCCAGCCCGGATAGCTCCAAACACGCGTTCATCCGTGTCGTACGCGCTGAATACCAGGATTCCGCTTCCCGGGCTAGCTGCCAGCAAGTGTGGAATCGCCGACACACCGTCCATGCCGGGCAGTTCAAGATCAAGTACGATGACAGCAGGTCGTAGCTGTCCGGTAATTGTGATCGCATCCTCCGCTGACCCCGCCGATCCCATTACTTCGAAGTCCGGTTCGTCTTCGAGCAAACCCACGAGACCCTCGCGAACTACCGGATGATCGTCGACTACCACGATGGTGATCATGGATCGTTCATCGAGTAGACCGGCGCCGTGACCGTAATGGTCGAACCACTGCCCGGCACGCTTCGGATGCGGAATCGACCATGCAAAAGCTTGGCGCGTTCTTTCATACCGAGAATGCCGTGTCGACCCTCAGGCACCGAGGTGGCATCGAATCCTGCGCCGTCGTCCCGGATCGACAGGCGGACGTTTCTCGCCGTCCTGCTCAGCTCAATCTCCACTTCGCGGGCATGTGCATGACGCCGTACGTTGTTGAGCGCCTCTTGCGCGATACGGTAGAGATCGGCTTCCTGTGCTGCAGGAAGCACGACCGCATCAGTCGTCTGCACCCTCACTCGCACCCCGGTGTCCGAGGTGAAGCCGCGAGCCAGGGCCTGGAGCGCTTCAGGCAACGGTTTCTCCAACGGGCTGGCGCGCAAACTTAGAACCGAGCGACGGGCATCTTCCAGGCTCTGACGCGACATAGCGAGCGCGCGTTCCACGCGTTCACGTGCCCGCGTGGGATCGGTCTGGAAGAGGTTTAGGGCCCCTTCGAGATGAAGAGTGATCGCGGTGAGACCCTGCGCCAAAGTGTCGTGAAGTTCGCGCGCGATTCTGGTTCGTTCCTCCGCCCGCGCCAGCTGCGTGCTTTCATCCGCCAACCTGGCGCGCTCGATGGCGATGCCTAGCTGGTACGCGATCGTGGACAGCAACCGCAGTTCATCCCGGCTGAGGCGGCGCCAATTGGGGCTGGTGAGATTCATAATTCCCAGAGGAGTATCCCTGAAGTAGAGCGGTATGCTGGCGTGATATTGAAGCCCTGCCGTCATTTCCCGGGCATTTGCTCTCACCGCGGGTTGCAGCCGACTACACTCCAGAATGTCGATATTCTTCGGCGCCAGCTTTCCTGCCTGGAACTGCTGAAGACACCAACAGGGACGTCCAGTCATCCGCACCGGTTCCTGGAGATATGGCGGTAAATTTTGGACGCCCGCACTGTAAAAGTGACCTGTATCCGGGTCGACCAGCCACACCCACCCGGTGCGCAGACCGAGCATTCCGGCCACGAGAGCTAATGTCTGTTCCAGAGCCCGGCGCACGTCCGGCGCGCTGTTGAGCGCCTCGCTCACCGCATTCAATATCTCGAGCTCGCGCGTGCGCGCCTCGGCGGTCGAGATCTCTTTCTCGTCGTTTAGGCGACCCGCGGTCCCGCTGGTCTCCGACATGATCGCAGTCTCCAATCTGATGCGATCATACTCCCGTTACCAATGGAAATAGACCAGGTCGAGTCGCCTTATTGCTTTCCGCTAGTCAGTCGGCAGTGTAAGGTAGGTCTGGCCGTGCGGGGTCACCATGCGCGAAGGTGGAGCTGAACCGATTCATTCGACATCGCGCCAATCCCTGGTGAGCGCGGATGCCGAATGAGATCGGCCGCCTAGTGAGATGCGACGTGTCCTGAGACGAGTGAAATAACACTCAGTATCAGGAAGGTCGCAATAATCGCGTACAGCATGGAACCCTTCTTTCGTACTTATCCGCCCGACCCGGGTTGGAGACCGGTCAACGGTCCTTCCGGATACCTTGACTATACGGAGGGGCGGAGTAAAGGCGTAGTGCGCAATGGCAGGGTTCGGTGGGGGACTTTCGTGCACAATGTGATATTCCGGGCCCAAAAACGCCGCGAAGTCGCCACTCGAGCGCCCACGGCGGCCAGGTCG
>DAINCT010000057.1:0-13615 GCA_036732245.1 Chloroflexota bacterium
CTGCAATACGCTCTGTGAGCCGTATCTCTGGTTGGCGCAGCGTTCCAGTCCTGGCCGCCATGTTGATTCCGACGCTGGTGGCAGCAGCCGTCATCGATGCGGGCGGATACAGTCCGCTCTATGTCACCGCGGCCCGGTTTTCTGATGTGGAACCCACTGTAAAATTGCTTGATTCGGATAGCACGAGCAACGAGGCCGTGCTGGCAGACCGCTTCGAATACGCGTACCTGGCGCACCGGCCGGCGCTCGCCCACTACTTCTGGAACGTAGGAGTGCTGGTGAATGCGGAGTATCTCGAGCGGAGGCTCAAGCGCGCACGCGCTGTGGTCGTGAGCTCAGGCGCCAGCAGCGGATATCCGATTGGATTTACCAGCTATCTCAACCAGCACTACCGGCATGTCAACAAACCGACCACCACCGTGTGGTTGCTGCCAAGACGATATCCGAAGCATTGATTGCCCGGGGCCATGTCGTATGAACGGAAAGGTAAATATGGTCGGGGCGAGAGGATTCGAACCTCCGACCTCAGCGTCCCGAACGCTGCGCGCTACCAAGCTGCGCCACGCCCCGTCTAATTCACCCAGTGAGTCAGCCGCTCGTGAACCGGCCCCGCATTGTAGTCGCGCGGCAGAAATACAGTCAATGGCGGCTGTCGCACTCAGCGCAGCGCAGATACCCACCGGGCCGTCCATTCCTCCAGGCCACACTCCTCCAGCGACCAGCGGTTTCGGGTCTTCAGCGCGTCGATCTCATCGGATGTCAGACTGAACGGCGCGAGCGCATCGTCCGGTCTAGTTACCAACAGGTTTCGAAACTCCCCGTCGGTCATGAGCTTGGTTGTTACGTCGATGAGCGCGCGCAGGCTCAAAATCGCCCTCCGGAGGTGATAGCCCCAGGCATTCTACGCAGGTGTGCTTCCACTTCAGAAAATCTCTACCTTTTCCTCCGCCTCGGCAACATGGCCGCGATCAGTAAGACCGTGGAAACTGCGAAAGCAATAGTGGTGAAAGCCGGGACCCGGTGCAGGACGGTGCTCGCCGCGAACAGCAGGGTCAGTACCAACAGCCCGTACAAGATGCGCCTAACGGAGGTTTCCAGGCGTTCCATCGAACGCGCCAGGGTGTCGACTCGTTGCACGAAGTCCGCCTCAATGCCCTGTACGTCCGCCAGAGCGGCCTGTGCAAGATACGGCAGTGAATAGGCAGTTGTCCCCAGGTTGCGGGCTTCGCGACCCACGCTTTGAAGGGTTGCAACCAGGCCCTTCCTCGCGGTAACCAGGTTTCGGGCATAGGGCTCAGCCACCTCGACGAACTGAAAGCTCGGATCGAGGGCCGTGGCCAGTCCCACCAGAGTCCCGAGGGCACGGCCCAGGAACGCGAAATTGGCGGGTACACGCAGTGATTCTGAGAACAGAACGTCCTGAAGCTCGTTCAGGACGTAACGAGGATCGACTTCCTGCAGGTCGCCGAGCGACATCTCGTAGAAGGTGTCGACGATCCAGGCGAGTGCCCGCTTGATCGACCGCCGGTCACCGCCGGCGGTGATAAATCCCAGACGCTCCGCGGCCACCAAAACCTCTTCGAAGTCACGCCGAATGACTCCCAGAAAAATCCTGCGCAGGTTCTCGCGCATGGCGGGCGTGATTTCCCCCACCATCCCGAAATCAAGTAAGACGACCACCGGCCCGGGGCGTACCGCGATATTTCCTGGATGCGGATCAGCATGAAAGAATCCGACTTCCATGACCTGTTTGAGATATGCCTGCATCAAGATTTCAGCCACCAGCGCACGGCTGATACCCTGCCGCTCGAGTGAGGCAAAGTCCGTTACTTTCGTGCCCCACATGTACTGTAGCGTCAGGAGACGCGCGGTCGAGTGTGACCAGTACACCCTCGGCACGACAATGCGGGGATCGTCCCGGAACATGACAGAAATGCGTTCGGCATGATGCCCCTCGGCGATGTAGTCGAGCTCGAGTCGCAATGTGTCCTCGAATTCCACCAGCACAGCGCTCAAATCAACCCGTCGGCGAATCGCGGTGAAGCGTTCTAGCCAGCTCACGATGTAGCGCAGGCTGCCGAGATCGGCCTCCACGATGGCGTCGATGTTAGGTCGCTGGACCTTGACGGCGACACTGTGCCCAGTGGGCAGCGTCGCCAGGTGGACCTGACCGAGCGAGGCCGCCGCGAGTGGGGCTTCTGAGAAGGCGGAATAGAAACGCGCGAGCGGACCTCCCAGTTCCTTTTCCGCGGCCAACCGGATCTCAGAGAATGGTACGCTTGGGACTTCGTCCTGGAGTAGAGATAATTCTTCGATATATTCGGGAGGAAGTAGATCAACTCGAGAACTCAGGAACTGTCCCACCTTGATGAGCACCCCGCCCATTTCGAGAGCGGTGGTTCTAATCCGTCTCGCACGATGCCGATTTCGGTCACTATCCGAAAAGAAGCCATGCGGTCTGCCACCAAGGCGCGATAGCGCATATTCGAATAAGAAGCCGAAGAAGAGGCTGAAAAACAGCCGAAGGATTTTAAAACTGCGCCTTCGACGGCCTGTTATCGGTTTTGACATGAATCACCACCCGGACTCCATGTTCGAGGGAAACCGGAAAGGCGTGCAAGTGGCGGAACTTCGCCGCACCATACAAACGCAGTCGGCCGAGGAAACGCTGAGTCTGGGACGCGATGTCGGCGGGCACCTGCGGGGTGGTGAGATCATTTTGGTGACCGGCGACCTGGGCGCCGGGAAAAGCGTATTCGCACACGGTGTCGCGCAGAGGCTGGGAGTGGATCGCTGGCGCGGGAGCCCGACGTTCGCATTGCTACACGAATATGCCTCCACACCGGCCTTGATTCACGTGGATTTGTACCGACTAGGGGCCGAGGAAGCCGCGGATTTGGGACTCGAAGAGTACGCCGTGCCAACGTCAATTCTGTTGGTTGAGTGGGCGGACCGGGCCTCGGAGTACCTACGCTCGCTTTCTAGCACGGGGTTCGTGGAAGTGCATCTGGGCCACGCCCGTGGCGACACGCGTGCGGTGGCGATCGCGATGGATTCGGAACGCGAATCACAGGGGGACGCGTGCTGATTCTGGCCATCGATACGTCGACCGAGCAGGCCGGCCTGGCGGTGGTGGAGGCCGGTACGCCCCGAGCCGAATGGACGTGGACGGCCGCCGGGAACCACTCACATCATCTCGATCCGCTGTTGCGCTCGATGCTGGCAGTCGAGCGGATTGAAGCGGGGAGTCTGGAGGCCATCGTGGTCGCCAGCGGACCGGGCTCGTTCAGCGGACTGCGCGTTGGAGTCAGCTTTGCCAAGGGATTGGCACTGTCGCTCGGTGTTCCACTTATCGGTATCGGCACGCTCGATGTCATCGCCTTTCCCAGCCTGCACGCCGACGGTGACGTGCTCGCCTCGATCTCGGCCGGTCGCGAACAACTCTATGTTGGTCACTTTCGAGGTGATGATGGGCGCGTGGTGCGTACCCAGGAGTACGCAGTGATGTTACCGGTCGAGGCCGCGCTGCTCGTGGAGCGCGAAACGATTCTGGCAGGGCCTGGCGCCCCGGTTATGGCGGAAGAACTGTCTCGCCAGGGACGACCGGTACGACTGGAGCCGGCCGTCTGGCGACTACGACGGCCCGGGTTTTTGGCAGAATTAGGTAGTCGAGAACTGGCGAATGGCGCCGAAGACCAGGTCCACACCCTGGAGCCGCTGTACATTCGCCGGTCGGCCGCTGAGGAAAAGCGGATGGCGACCCAGGACAGGAGTCAGGTTTGAGACTGGTGGTCGAGGCAATGGAAGTCGAAGACATTCCGCAGGTCCTCGAGGTGGACAGAGAAAGCTACAGCCTTCCCTGGCCGGCCAGCGCATACCGGCGCGAGATTCTGCACAATCGCAATGCGCGATACTTCGTGCTGCGCCAGACTGACGATCTCCCGGCGAATGGCGGGGTCGCGCATGACGAACGCCCGAAGTTTCCATTCGGTTTCTTTCGGCGTCCGGTCAGGCCGGATGGCGTCGTACCGGAGAGGACCGGGGCCATACTGGGATATGCCGGAATGTGGCTCATGCTCGACGAAGCACACATCACGACGATCGCGATGCGGACCACGTGGCGCGGCAAGGGACTGGGCGAACTTCTTCTCGCTAGTTTGGTTGAAACGGCCTTTGATATTGGGGCCCATCGCATCACCCTCGAAGTGCGGGTGTCGAATGAAGCGGCACAAAATCTCTATCGAAAGTATAGCTTCGCGCCCGAGGGAGTCCGGCCCAGGTACTACAGTGACAACAATGAAGACGCCTATATCATGACAACGTCTGACATTCGGGACGAAAGTTATCGGGCCAGATTCGAGGATCTCGTGAAAGCTCTGCGCGCTCGTTTCGAAGCGAACGAAGACGTGCCGGTCGACGCTCCCGCCATCCTGGCGGTCGAAGACGCAGGGCGGTCGTAGGCGGTCGCACCGTGCTGATTCTGGCGGTCGAGACATCGTGCGATGAGACCAGCGTGGCGCTGGTCGATCACGGTCGCCTGGTGAAGGCCAACGCCGTTTCATCTCAGATCGCCCTTCATGCCCCGTACGGGGGTGTCGTGCCCGAGATCGCCAGCCGCCAGCATGTCCGGTCGATCGCCGCCATCGCCGAGCACGCTTTGCACGACGCTGGTCTCAGTCTCGATGAGGTAGACGCCGTCGCCGCCACCCGCGGTCCGGGTCTGGCCGGCGCGCTGCTGGTAGGCTATAACTTCGCGCGCGGGCTGGCGCTGGGCCGAAATCTACCGTTCGCGGCCGTCAATCACCTCGAGGGCCATCTCCACTCGGTGTGGTTGTCGCACTCCGATCCGCCTCCGCCCCAGCCGGAATTGCCGATGCTCGCCCTCATCGTGTCGGGCGGTCACACCGAGTTGGTGCTCATGCGAGACCACGGCGCGTACGAGGTACTGGGAGAGACGCTCGACGACGCCGCGGGAGAGGCATTCGACAAGGTCGCCCGCCTGTTGGGCCTCGCCTATCCGGGAGGGCCCGCCATACAGGCTGCCGCCTCGAGTGGGGCAGGAACGGTAACTTTACCTCGCGCTCGGCTACCCGGCACGTACAACTTCAGTTTCAGTGGCCTGAAGACGGCTGCCCTCCACCTCGTGCGCGACACGGTTCCGCAGCAGCAAGCGAATTCGCCGATCAACTTTCGCAGTGCCAGGCTGGACGTTGCCACCGGCCTCAGTGAGACGGAGGTGGCCGACATAGCGGCCTCGTTTCAGGAGAGTGTGGTCGACGTGCTGGTCATGAAAACCGCACAGGCAACCGAAGAGTACGCCGTTTCCTCGGTCGCTGTGGTGGGAGGGGTAGCCGCAAATGCGCTCTTGCGCGAGCGCATGGCTGCCAAGATCAATCTGCCACTCTTCATCGCGCCCCCCGAATTTGCCACCGACAATGCAGCAATGATCGCTGCGGCCGCCTACTTCGTGCGCGCCTCGTGGGACGAGGCTGATATCGAACCGGCTCTGACGCTCTAAGAACCCCGCGCATAACCTGCATTATTCCTGGCGATGCAGGCCGATCCTGTTCTGCGAACCGCAGTCAGTCGGAGGTACGCTGTAAACCGGCTTTCGCCGGTCGCCGGGCACGGAGCCCCAGCCTACTTAAAAAAGGCTATGGCGACGGGTCGTGCTCGCCGGCTTCTTCATGGCGCGCCATGATGAAGAGCAGATCCGACAGCCGATTCAGATACTGCAGCGCATATTTATTCGTTATGTCACCTTCGTGGTAGAGGCGTGCCAGCAAGCGTTCTCCGCGCCGGACAATCGTTCGAGATAGGTCCAGGGCGGCTCCGGTGACGGTCGCGCCCGGCACGACGAAGCTCTTTCCTATCTCGACTTCGGCTTTGAGTTCGTCACCCTCGGCGTCCAGTCGGGCTACGTGCTCTGCCCTGATTTTGAAGTCGACTTTCTCGTAATTCTCGGGCGGTGTGGCAAGCTCCGCCATGAGGATGTAGAGATCGTTCTGGACACGGTAAATCCGGTCCTTCAACGTTCGATCCTGAGCGTGTGCCCGTGCCAAACCCAGAGCCGACGTGGCCTCGTCGATCGTGCCGAACGCTTCGGGCCGCCGATGGTACTTCGGAACGCGCCTGTCGCCCAGGAGGTCGGTGTACCCCTCGTCGCCGGTTCGGGTCGTTACCTGTGCCAACTCTTACCTCACGTCACGAAATGCGCCCCGAACCGCCGAAAAAAAAGGCGCGTTGACAGTCCTTTAAGGGCGTTTCTATACTTTAGCGACATTGTCGGCGCCCGTGGCGGAACAGGTAGACGCGCTAGGTTGAGGGCCTAGTTCCCGTCAAGGGAGTGCTGGTTCGAGTCCAGTCGGGCGCACCACATGTGAACGAGAGTTTCGGACGACGCCCTGCCCAACCAGAGGCAGGGCGTCGCGCGTTCAGTGCACGTGAGACAGCATGGTTCGAGCATCGATGTACGTGGGCGCGTCTGCCCTCATATGGTTGGTCGAAGGCTTCATGTTCAGTCGTTTTTTGGCCTTTTCAGCCTGGCAAACCGGCCTTCTGGGGTTCGTGTACCTTGGTCTTCTCGGATTGTCACTGTTTGCACTGCAGAAGACGTGGCGTCGAAAGTCGGAGCTCGGCGACGACCTGGCGGCCTGGAGGTTGCTTTCCCTCGCGCCGATGGTGACCACGATTCTGGGGTCATTTATTTCACTGCCGATCGTGTTGTTCGTGCTGGCGCTGGGAAAGATCGGATAGTTGCTGAAACCCGGGTGCCCGCGTAGGGTCGCATGTTCGCCTCGGCACACGGGGCGGCGGGCCACTGCGGCTAAAGCCGCGGGCTCGCCCTACACGGATTCGATGGACGCGGCGGGCCACTGCAGTTAAAGCCGCGGGCCTGCACTACGGGGGGCCGACGAGGGGAAAAGTCCCCTTGATCGGCTGCACCGATGCGATCCGCCTTAGTGGGTGCCCAATGCACTGTTCCCCACGTGAGCGCGGACCCATTCCACGATATCGACAGTCGAGGCCCCGGGCGTGAAGATCTCGGCGACGCCGAGTGCTTTCAGCGCGCGCACATCGTCATCGGGAATCGTCCCGCCCCCGAAGATGAGTATGTCACCCGCGTCCTGCTCCGCCAATAGGCTCATAATGCGCGGAAAAAGGGTCATGTGGGCCCCCGAAAGGAGGCTGAGGCCGATGGCGTCCACGTCTTCCTGCACGGCAGCGTTGACTACCTGTTCGGGCGTTTGATGTAATCCCGTGTAGATGACTTCGAAGCCGGCATCTCGGAGCGCCCGGGCGACGACCTTCACACCTCGGTCGTGCCCGTCCAGACCGGCTTTCGCCATCAGCACGCGAACTCGTCCCTCCGTCATGTCACATCCTCACTCCGGTGTTGACTTCAGACAAACGCGGGTTCCCGATACCCTCCGAGCGCGAGCTTCATGGCCTCGGACGTCTCGCCCACGGTCGCATAGACACGCACTGCATCCAGCAAGAAGGGCATGACATTTTCACCTCGCTGGGCGGCAGACCGCAGACTGGCCAGGGCGTCCTCGACCTGGCGGTCATTCCGGCGGACGCGCAGTTCCTTCAACCCGGCGATCTGGGAGCGCTCGACCTCGGGGTCGATTTTCAAGACCGGGATATCGCTGGACGCAGTCGTGACGAAATCGTTGACGCCCACGACTATTTTTTCATGGTTTTCCAGTTGTCGCTGGTAATGGAACGCGGCATCTCCCAGTTCCCGCTGGAAAAATCCGGCGTCTATGCCGGCCAGAACGCCACCCAATGCGTCGATGCGAGAAAAATATTCCAGGGCTCCCCTTTCCATGTCGTCCGTGAGTGCTTCCACAAAATACGATCCGCCCAGCGGATCGACCGTATTGACCACGCCCGTCTCGTGTGCCAGGATCTGTTGCGTGCGCAGCGCAATTTCGACAGCCTTTTCGGTCGGTAGTGCCAGTACCTCATCCATCGAGTTCGTATGCAGCGACTGCGTGCCGCCCAGTACCGCAGCAAGCGCTTCCAGTGCCGTGCGCACGATGTTGTTCTCGGGTTGTTGCGCTGTCAGAGAGACGCCGGCGGTCTGGGTGTGAAACCGCATGAGCCAGGATTTCGGGTTTTTCGCACCGTATTTGGCGCGCATAAGTCGAGCCCAGATGCGGCGGGCTGCTCGGAACTTGGCGATCTCTTCGAAGAAATCGATGTGGGAGTTCCAGAAAAAAGACAACCGGGGAGCAAACGAATCCACATCCAGGCCCCGCTCGATGCAAGCCTCCACATAGGTCATACCGTCCGCAATCGTGAAGGCCAGCTCCTGAATGGCGGTGGAACCGGCCTCGCGAATATGGTATCCGCTGATGCTGATGGGATTGTATTTCGGCATGTGTTCGATTGTGTACTCGACCGTATCGACGATCAGTTTCACACCCGCTGAGGGAGGATAAATCCACTCCTTTTGCGCGATATATTCCTTGAGAATGTCATTCTGCAGGGTGCCCGTGAGTTGTTCCGGGCCCACGCCCTGTTTCTCGCCCACGGCTACGTACATGGCGAGCACGACGGCCGCCGGGGCATTGATGGTCATCGAGGTGCTCACCTGATCCAGTGGAATGCCGTCGAAAAGAACCTCCATGTCGGCCAGTGAGTCGATGGCCACGCCGGTGCGCCCGACTTCGCCGAACGATCGTGGGTCGTCGGAATCTATGCCCATCAGCGTCGGGTTGTCAAACGCGACGGAAAGTCCGGTCACGCCGTGCTGCAGGAGATAGTGGAACCGCCGATTGGTGTCGCGCGCGGTGCCGAAGCCGGCGAACTGACGCATGGTCCAGAGCCGGCCGCGATACATATTGCCGTAGATGCCGCGGGTGTACGGGAACTCCGCCGGCCACCCGATGTCGCTCGAGAACTCTTCAGGCGGCGTGTCGAGCGGCGAATACAGCGCTTGAACCACATGGTCGGACAGCGTGGTGAAGGAGGCTGGGCGGTCCTTCCCGTAACGCTCCTCCTGCCACGCTCGATATTCGTCCTCAAGGGCTCGTTCGCGTACCATAAACGCCTCTACTTTCCGCCTTCGCCGGAGCGCGGTACGACGCGTTCGACGACCTGATAGGGGTCCATCTTGCGCTCCGCTGCCTGCTGGATCATGGTCTCAAACTCAGGGGTAGCAAGTTTAGGGTGCAGGACTTGCTCGCGCAGTCGGTCCTCGGCGATTTCAACGATTTCACGCTCCACCCGTCGTTTACGCCGCGTGCGCAGTTCTCCGCTCTGCTCGAGATACTGCCGGTGGCGAGAGATCGTTTGCCACAGTTCGTCGACTCCTTGATTCTGGGTGGCGACCGTCCGGACGATCGGCGGCGTCCAGTCGGGCGGCGATGGGTCCATCCGCAACAACTCGCGAATGTCGGCAACGGTCCTGTCGGCTTGCGGATGGTCTGCTTTGTTGACTACAAAGATGTCCGCGATTTCCATAATTCCGGCTTTGATTGCCTGCACGCCGTCGCCCAGCCCGGGCGGGATCACGACCACGGTGGTGTCAGCTGCACCGGTGATCTCCAGTTCCGATTGCCCCACGCCGACCGTTTCCACCAAGATGACGTCCATCCCGAGGGCGTCGAGGAGAAGTGCCGTGTTGAACGTGGCAACCGCAAGGCCGCCGAGGTGGCCGCGAGCACCCATGCTACGGATGAACACGCCGGGATCGGCCGCGTGTCGCATCATGCGAATACGGTCTCCCAGGATGGCACCTCCGGTGAACGGGCTGTTGGGATCGACCGCTACGACACCTACTCGTAACTCGCTCCCGCGAATCACCCGGATCAGTTCGTCTACCACGGTGCTCTTCCCGGCCCCCGGAGGGCCTGTTAACCCGACAAGATATGCGTGCCCCGTATGGGGATAGACGGCACGCATGATCTGTTCGACCGCCGAAGACTCGTCCTCGATCGTGCTGATGAGCCGTCCGGCGGCGCGGCGATCGCCACGCAGCAATAGCCCTGTGAGGATCGCGATATTTGTGCCCGTCGCTCCATTAGTCACCTTTCAGCAACTCGCGAGCAATGACGACGCGTTGAATCTGATTCGTGCCCTCGTAGATCTGCGTAGCCTTCGCATCACGCATGTACCGCTCGGCCGGAAACTCCTTGATGTAGCCGTATCCGCCCAGGATCTGAACGGCGTCCGTCGTCACTTTCATCGCGGTGTCGGTTGACATCAGTTTCGCCATGGCGGCAAGTTGCGTGAACGGTTGTCCGGCGTCACAGGCGGCGGCGGCTTCCCAGGTCATCAAGCGGGACGCGTCGATCGCCGTCGCGAGGTCGGCGACCATAAACTGGATTCCTTCGAAGCGCGATATCGCCTGTCCGAACTGTTGCCGTTGGGCACTATACGATGTCGCGAGATCAAGCGCGCCACGCGCCAGACCCACAGCCTGGGCGCTGATTCCGATTCTCCCGCTGTCGAGTGCCCGCATCGCAATCTTGAAACCCTGGCCGAGGTCTCCCAGCAGATTCTTCTCCGGCACCTCGACATTGTCAAGCACAAGTTCGCCGGTGGACGAGCCGCGCAGACCCATCTTGTGCATGGGCTCGCCGCAGTGCACCCCCGCCATCTCGCCCTCCACCAGGAAGGCTGAAATGCCGCGCGCGCCGGGTTCGCCATCCACGCGGGCCATGACGAGGTAGAGGTCGGCCTCGCCGACGTTCGTGATGAACGTTTTGGTGCCGCTGAGACGGTACCCGCCCTCGACGCTGCGGGCCGCCGTCATGAGACTGGCGGCGTCCGATCCAAAGTCCGGCTCGGAGAGAGCGAAAGCACCCAGCAACTCGCCGCGCGCCAGTCCAGGTAGGTAGCGTTGCTTCTGCTCTTCGCTGCCGAAATCCAGAATCGGCTCGGACCCGACGGAGGTATGCACGTCCAGAATCACGGCGAGCGTGCCGGAGACCGCGGCGATCTCCTCTACCAGAAGCGCGAAGCAAATGTGATCAAGCCCGGCCCCACCGTAGTCGGCCGGGATCACGATCCCGAGTAGGTCCAGTTCCGCGGCCTGCTGTACCAGGGCACGTGGAAACTGGTTGTCGTGGTCGATGGATGCAGCCAACGGGGCGACGACTCCCTGGGCGAACTCTCGCACTGCGTCGCGAATCGATTCCTGGTCGTCGGTCAGTTCGAACGTCATTTTGCGCCGTACACCTGGCGTGCGATTACGACCCGTTGAATCTGCTGCGTGCCCTCGTAAATCTGGGTGATCTTGGCGTCACGCATATGACGTTCCACCGGATACTCCTGCATGTAGCCGTAGCCACCGAAGATCTGGACGGCATCGGTCGTCACCTGCATCGCGGTGTCGCCGGCGAAGAGTTTTGCCATGGAGGATTCGCGCGCGCACGGCGTGTTTCGATCGCGGAGATGCGCGGCGCGGAGTGTGAGCAGCCGGGCGGCGTGAATCGACGTCGCCATGTCGGCCAGCATGAATTGAATCCCCTGGAGGTGACCGATCGGCCGGCCGAACTGCTCGCGATGGCGGGCGTACTCCACGGAGTCTTCGAGTGCCGCCCGGGCGATTCCGACTGCTTGCGCCGCGATTCCGATGCGGCCGGCGTCGAGCGTGTCCATCGTGACTTTGAAGCCGTTTCCCTCGCCGCCGAGGACGTTCTCGACCGGCACTTCGACATCTTCCAGCACAACGTCGGTCGTCGGAGCGCCGCGGATCCCCATCTTGTCATAGTGGGTGGTAAAGGAGACGCCCCTCATCTCCTTCTCGACGATGAAATCGGTTATGCCGTGCGTACCCTTGGTGCGATCGGTGACCGCCGTGACCACGTACGTATCCGCCACCTCGCCGTTTGTGATGAAGATCTTGCGTCCGTTCAGGACAAAGTGGTCACCCTTCTTCTCGGCGGACGTTCGGATCGAGGCGGCGTCAGAACCTGCTTCAGGCTCCGTCATGGCCAGAGCCCCCAACTTTTCGCCACGGGCGAGGGGGCCGAGATACTTCTGCTTCTGGTCCTCCGTACCGAACATCCAGATGGGCTCACCGCAAAGCGAGATATTGACGTCCATGATCAAGCCAGTGCTGGCACAGGCTCGACAGAGCTCTTCGACGATGCGCGCGAACAGCAGATAGCGCTGGCCCGCGCCCCCGAACTCCTCCGGAAACGGCACCCCCATCAGGCCGAGAGCAGCCATCTGACGCACCAGATCGGCCGGATAGGCAGCATCCTGGTCGATCTTGGCGGCACGCGGGAGTACCTCGTCACGGGCAAACTGCCGCACGAGATCGAGAATATCCAACTCGTCGCGCGTAAAGTCGGAATCCACGTGCGCTACCGTGCCCGCTGTATGCTCTGGACGGATCTCATCGACGCGGTCATGACGGGAGCCGAACGATGGTGGCCTCACCCTGCGCCATGCCGCTGCAGATGGCGGCCGCGCCGTACTCCACGCCACGACGATTCATTTCGTAGATTAACGCACCCAATATCCTGGCGCCGGAGGCGCCAATGGGGTGACCCAGCGCCACTGCGCCGCCGTTTACGTTGACCGTTTCACCTGACAGGTTGAGCATCTGCATGCTGCGCAGGGTTACGGCCGCAAATGCCTCGTTAATCTCGAACAGGCCGATATCACTCAAATCGAGTTTCGCCTTCTTGAGGGCGTGCCGGATTGAATCGGCCGGCACGGTGTGGAGGTAGCGGTTCTCGTCGTTGGCCTCTCCTTGCGCGAGGTGGACAGCAAGTGGCTTCACGTTCAATTCATCGGCTTTCGACCGAGACATCACGACGACGGCGGCAGCTCCATCGTTCACGCCGGGCGCATTCCCGGCGGTGACACTCCCGCCCGGCTTCAACGGCTTCAAAGCTGCGAGTGCTTCGAGTGTTGTATCTGGGCGGGGCTGCTCGTCGCGGTCCACCACGAGGGCCGGGCCTTTGCGCTGTGGCACCGAGATTGGGACAACTTCATCCTTGAACTTGCCGGCTTCGAGCGCGGCGCCGTAGCGCTGCTGGCTCCGCAGCGACCAGCGATCCTGATCCTCGCGGCTGATCTCGAATTCGGCCGCGACATCACTCCCGTACTCATGCATGGGCACGCAGCCGGTTGGACAATTCAACCCATCCTGCATCATCGAGTCGACCAACGTCCCGTTTCCCATCCGGTAGCCGAAGCGGGCTCCCGGCAAGAGGTAGGGCGCATTGCTCATGCTTTCCATTCCGCCCGCCACCACGACTTCGGCGTCGCCCGCCCTGATCATCTGGGCGGCCAGATTCACCGCCTTGAGGCTCGATGCGCAGACCTTATTGATGGTGAGGGCCGAGACCTCTTTCGACAGACCTGCCCGTAGGGCAGCCTGTCGCGCCGGTATTTGACCAAGGCCCGCGGTGATGACGGTTCCCATGATCACTGAGTCCACGGCCTCGAACGGGACGCCGGCACGTTCCAGCGACGATCGAATGACGCAGGCGCCCAGGTCGATGGCGCCGAGACTGCTCAGGGCACCTCCCAGCTTGGCGAACGGTGTACGCGTCGCCCCGACAATCACTACTTCTTCCATGGTCTTCCCTCCCGCCGTCCGTCACTTCATTATGGTGTACGGGCGGTCTCCGGGCAGCGACCA
>DAINCT010000058.1:0-13308 GCA_036732245.1 Chloroflexota bacterium
TGGACACGACCAGCGCGCACGGGAAGCTGATCTTTGACATGTTCGCGTCGTTGGCAGAGTACGAACGCTCGCGGCTGTCCGAACGCACGAGGGCCGGGCTCGCTGCCGCGAAGGCCAGGGGCCGACTTGGCGGGCGTCCCCCGGTGATGACTCCGGCGAAACTTGAAACAGCAAAGGACCTGCGTCGTCAGGGTAAGAAACTGCAGGAGATCGCGGAGACTCTCAGCGTGAGCATGTCCACCCTAACCAGGGCCCTTGGCCCGCGAACTGGCAAGTCAGCCCCGGAGCCGGAGGCCGCCGTTCGGACCGCTGCTTAAGCCAGTTCCGTACGCATCAGCGAGGTACCCGTTTTTGGAGCAACAAACGGGACAGCCAGGTTACGCGGCAGTCCGCGGATCCTAATCGGCGGGGGAGCGTCCCATCGGAAGTGTCCCGGTTGGAAGGAAGTGGGACGCCGGCGATATCGTGAGGACGTGTTTCAGGATGTCCGCCCCTCCATGCCCGGCGGCCCTGTCTAGTCCGAGAAATTAATCGCGGACTACTACCGGAAGAACAGAACGCTGCCCAAAGTCGCGGCCGCACCTGCTAGCGAAGAAGAGCAGCTGTAACGGGCGCATCCCTAGGGATACGAGACCTTTGGCTGACACTGAGCACCGCAGTCTCCGGCTAGGATCGGTCAAAACCGGCTTAACCGGGTCTCACCGCTACAGTGGAGATTGCGCCCGCTTTTCGGGCGCGGAAGCAGATGGAGGACACCCTGTGACCGAGTCTTGGTTATCGGCTGAAGACATCGCCGCCCACCTGGGGATCACAAAAGATACGGTCTACGCCTGGATCGCTGACAAGAGCATGCCCGCCCACAAGATTGGCCGCCTGTGGAAGTTCCAGGCCAGCGAGGTCGACGACTGGGTGCGCGGCGGCGGCGCGGCAGCGTCGGATCGGGAACCGCAGGCATGAACCGATCAATGGCGGTGGCCACTGCTGTGACAATGAACGCGGTAGAAGGAGTGGCATGGTGAAGCTCAACCTCAAGGCGATCGAGGAGCGCGTCGCCCCCTTGGGCGGGCGCGAGTCATATGACCGCGAGTTCATTTTCGAGCTGCTGCTTGTTTACGGCCGCTCTCAGGGCAACGTCACCCGGCTTCGCAACGGCTCACTCAACGTCGCGGACGACAAGTCATGCGAGGTCGCTCAAAAAAACGTCGTCTACTTCCACGAAACGACCGGCGACCCGCTCGCCGTGATCGAGGAGTTGCGGACGTCGCCGGCCGTGGTGCGATACAACACCCGCTTCGTCATCGTCACCGACTACACCGAATTGCTCGCCGTCGACACGAAGACCGGCGAGAACCTCATGATCCCGATCCGGGAGATCGACAAGCATTTCACCTTCTTCCTGCCCTGGGCGGGCATGGAGAAGGCGCAGTACGTTGCCGAAGCCCACGCTGACATCAAGGCTGCCGAGCGAATGGGCAAGCTCTTCGACGAGTTGCTGTCCGCGAACCCGCACCTGCTTGACGTGCCGACCGGGCGTCATGCGCTAAACGTCTTCTTTACGCGGTTGCTCTTCTGCTTCTTCGCCGAAGACACGGGGATCTTCACCGAGAGCCAGTTCACCAACGCAGTCGGCTCCCACACCCAGCCCGACGGCTCGGACGTCGCTGATTTCCTCACAGCGCTCTTCACCGCCCTCGACACTGAGCATGCGAGCGACAAACCGAACCACTTAGCAGGGTTCCCGTTCGTCAACGGGCGACTCTTCACGGTGGCACCCGAGCATGTGGTCCCGGATTTCACGAAGAAGGCCCGCGACCTGCTGATCGAGTCCGGCACGCTTATCTGGCGAGAGATCAACCCCGATATCTTCGGGTCGATGTTCCAAGCGATCGTCACCCCGGGTAGGCGCTCCGACCTGGGGCAGCACTACACCTCAGTGCCGAACATCCTCAAGACGATCGAGCCGCTCTTCCTCGACGCGCTGAAGGAGGAGTTTGACGCCGTCTACGACTCGCCGAAAAAGCTCGCAGCGCAGCTGGAGCGCATCAGCTCGATCAAGATCTTCGACCCGGCCTGTGGGTCGGGGAACTTCCTCGTCATCGCCTATAAAGAGCTGCGGCGCTTGGAACACGCGATCTTGGAAAGGCTCGCCGGCATCGATGTGAAGCACCAGGTTCTTTACGCCGAATCGAAGATCCATATCGAGCATTTTTACGGCATCGAGATCGACGACTTCGCGGTCGAAGTCGCAATCCTCTCGCTATGGATCGCCAAGCACCAGATGAATACCGAGTTCAAAGAGAAGTTCAACATCTCTATCCCGCTGATCCCGCTCAAGGAAACAGGCCAGATCCAGCAGGGCAATGCCACCCGGGTCGACTGGCAGGCAGTCTGCCCCAACGGTGGGGGCGAGGAGATTTATTTGATCGGGAACCCGCCGTACGTGGGGTCAAGTATGCAGTCGGCGGATCAGAAGGCCGACTTTCCTTTCGTCTTTGCGCGTCGACCTTTCTCGAAGAACCTCGACTACATCACACTCTGGTTCGTCAAGGGTGCCGATTACATCCGCGGCACACAAGCGCAACTCGCATTCGTAACCACTAACTCCGTGGCGCAAGGCGAGCACGTCAGCCTCATGTTCCCGACAGTCCTTGCCGACGGCGTCGAGATCGGGTTCGCCTACACGTCGTTCAAGTGGGAGAACAACGCCAAGCGCAACGCGGGCGTTACCGTTGCAGTCATTGGGCTGAGAAACGCTTCTACTGCGCCGAAGTATCTCTACACCGACGACCTTCAGATCGCGGCGACGAACATCAACGGATACCTTGCAGATGGTTCCGACGTCGTCGTGGGACGTCGGATGCGTCCGATCTCTTCGTCACTGCCGCCGATGGTGTTTGGCTCGAAGCCAACAGATGGCGGCCACCTCGTTCTAGAGCCGGATGAGGAGCGCCAGCTCCTGATCGACTTTCCGGATGCTTCGCGGTTCGTTAAGCGCTACGTGGGTGCGGCCGACTACATCAACGACATAGAGCGTTACTGCTTATGGATCAAGGATGCGGACGCTCCAAGCGCCCAACAGGTTCCTCCCATCGCACACCGACTGGATCGCCTCGCCGCGTGGCGCCTTGATAGCAAGGCTCAGAGCACGGTCGATTTTGCGAATCGTCCCCACCGGTTCAAGCAGATTGCGTACAAACCGACCGACTCAATCATCGTGCCCAGTATTTCGTCGGGACGTCGGGAATACATTCCGATGGGCTATCTCGGCCCTGACACTGTTATCTCCAACAAAGGGTATGCGATCTATGACGCACAGCCCTGGGTATTCGCACTGTTGACATCGAAGCTGCATATGGCCTGGGTGAATGCCGTGTCGGGGCGTATGCGCTCCGACTATCAGTACGGGAACACGATCGTCTACAACAACTTTCCGGTCCCGCCGTTGAGCGATGCGGTGAGGGAGCGGCTGACGCAGGCCGCGTTGCGGGTTCTTGACGTGCGTGAGTATCACTGCGAGAAGACCCTCGCGGAGCTGTACGACCCTGATCTGATGCCAGCTGACCTGCGTGCAGCTCACGCCGAGGTCGATGCGCTGGTTGATGCGATCTATTCCAAGCGGGGGTACGAGACGGACGAGCAACGGCTGTCAGACCTCTTCGCGATGTATGAGGCGATGACGGAAGCAGAAGCCTCGAAGGGGAGCAAGAAGAAATGAACAAGCCGCTCAATGTCGTTGATGTGACGTACGCCCGCACGGGCGCGTCGGTGAACACCGATGCCATGGGGATGCGCGAGATGCAGCAGCGCGTCTTCGCCAAGCGAGACGCCCAGCACCTGCTGGTCAAGGCGCCGCCCGCGTCGGGTAAGTCTCGTGCGCTCATGTTTGTGGCGCTGGACAAGCTCTACAACCAGGGCCGCAAGAAGGTTATCGTCGCGGTGCCGGAGCGGTCGATCGGCGCGTCGTTCTCCTCGACGAACCTTATTTCGCACGGGTTCTTCGCCGACTGGGAGATCAAGCCCGAGCACAACCTCTGCACACCGGGATCCTCGGTCGGAAAGGTCGACGCGTTCCTGAAGTTCCTTGAGGGCCCGGACGCAACGTTGGTCTGTACACATGCCACGCTGCGATTCGCGTTCGAGAAACTCGCACCCGGAGCGTTCAACGGAACCGTTCTGGCGATCGATGAGTTCCATCATGTCTCCGCTGACATAGAAGCCAACCGACTCGGGGCGCTGCTGAGTGACGTCATGGACGGCTCCGACGTGCACATCGTCGCAATGACCGGCTCCTACTTCCGCGGCGACTCCGTTCCTGTGCTTTCGACAGAAGACGAGGCGAAGTTCACCCCGGTCACGTTCAACTACTACGACCAGCTCAACGGATATCAACACCTTAAATCGCTAGGCATCGGCCATCACTTCTACCAGGGGCGCTACACCGATGCGATCGGTGAAATCCTTGACCTCGACAAGAAGACCATTGTCCACATCCCGAATGTGAACTCCGGCGAGTCCACGAAGGACAAGATCGAAGAGGTCGGGTTCATCATCGACTCGATCGGAGAGGTCGTCGAAACCGAAGACACCGGCATCATCCGGATCCGCCGCAATGGCACCGGCGAAATCCTCCGAGTCGCGGACCTGGTCGACGACGCGGACCAGAGGAAGCGCGCCGAAACCCAGCACTACCTCTCCACGGTTGCTTCAAAGGACCGCGACGCAGTCGACATCATCATCGCGCTAGGAATGGCTAAGGAAGGATTCGACTGGCCGTTCGCCGAGCACGCTCTCACCGTCGGTTACCGTGCATCGCTGACCGAGGTGATTCAGATCATCGGCCGGGTCACACGCGACAGCCCGGGCAAGGAGCATGCCCAGTTCACCAACCTCATAGCTCAGCCTGATGCGGCGACCGATGAAGTGAAGTTCTCGGTGAACAACATCCTCAAAGCGATCACCGCTTCACTGCTGATGGAGCAGGTCCTGGCGCCGAACTTCACGTTCAAAACCAAGACAGGCAACGACGACGCCCCTAAGCACGGTGAGCTGCGGATCAAGGGATTCAAGGAGCCCTCCACAGAGCGGGTCAAGCAGATCGTCGAGACCGATCTGAACGATCTCAAGGCCACGATCCTGCAGGACGACACCTTCGCGAAGGCCGCGGCAGGCAGCCTCGACCCCGAGGTGACCAACAAGGTGCTGATCCCGAAGATCATCCGCGATCGGTACCCTGACCTTGATGCGGCTCAGGTCGAAGAGCTACGCCAGCAGGTCGTCGTGGACTCCGTCATCAAGAACGGTGAGGTCCGTGAGGTCGGCGACAAGCGATTCATCAAGATGGCCGAAAAGTTCGTCAACATCGACGACATCGACATCAACCTTATCGACTCCGTTAACCCCTTCCAGCGGGCATTCGAGGTCATGAGCAAGTCGGTCACTCCGAGCGTGCTGCGGATCATTTCCGACACGATCACTGCCACCCGCATTGAGATCAGCGAGGAAGAAGCTCGCGTGCTATGGCCTAAGATCCAAATCTGGCACAAGGTCAACGGCCGGAAGCCAGACGTGCGCAGCGACGACCCGACGGAGAAGCGTTACGCCGAAGCGCTGCTCTTCCTGCAGAAGAAGAAGCAACAGCATCTGGCGGCCCAACGAGCAACACAGATGGCTGACGAATCATGAGTACCGCCGAGACTGAAAGCCCCAACGACGGAGCACCTGCGCCGCAGGTGGACATGCAGTGGCTTATCGACTCAGACGTCGACGGGCTGCTGGAACTCGCGGAGAAGCCGAAGAAAGTCACGTCAAGCGACCGGCTGGAGCGAGCATTCCTAGAGATCCTGGAGTTCCGTCGCACCCACGACAGGATTCCCAGTTCGACGACTCGGGAGATTGCTGAGCGTAAGCTCGGGGCTCGACTCGACGGAATCCTCGCCGATGAGGAGAAGATCGCCGCGCTGAAATACTTAGATGAGTTCGATCTCCTGGAGATTGCCGAGGCGCCCGCCTCCATCGACGACCTGCTCGGCAGCGATGACTTTGACCTGCTTGGTGATGATTCCGGATTGCTGGACGTCTCGGATCTGCCTCAGCGCAAGGCTCCGGATTCGCCGGACTCGGTAGCGAAGCGGACGAAGGTCGAAGAGTTCGAAGCGTTCGAGCCGCTGTTCCAGGCCAAGCACGCTGAGCTGACTGACGGTACCTACCAGTTGGTTCCATTCCCTGGGATGCACACGATTGAAGCGGGCAACTTCTTCGTCCTGAACGGCGTGATGCTCTTCGTTGCGGAGGTTGGAGAGACGACTACTTTGGAAGTTGGCGGTAAGCCGCGTCAGAAGCAGCGGTTGCGGGTGATCTTCGAGAACGGCACCGAATCGTCGATGTACCGGCAGTCCCTGTCGATCAGGCTTTACGAGGCCGACGGTCAGGCGTTAGCGCGTACCGGCCATGACTGGGCGGAGGTGGGCGATGTTGATAAGGAAAGCGGGCACATCTACGTGCTTCGCTCGCGCAGCGACGACCCGCAGATCGCTGCGATGCAGGACCTGTACAAGATCGGGTTCTCCCGGAACAGTGTCGAGCAGCGGATCGCGAACGCGGCCAACGCGCCGACTTATCTGATGGCGCCGGTCGACATCGTCGCGGACTACCGCACTTACAACCTCAAGCCCTCCGCACTGGAGCACCTCCTGCACCGCGTCTTCGCCGAGGTGCGGCTCGATATCACCCAGATCAACGCGAAGGGGCGCAAGTATGACCCTTCGGAGTGGTTCGTCGTGCCGCTGAACGTGATCAACCAGGCGATCAACATGATCATGTCCGGGGAGATTGTCGGCTACGTCTACGACCCCACACATCGAGCCCTCGTGCCAAGCCAAGCAGGACACTAACACGCCAATTCCATTGGAGGGTCAGATGCCGCGCGGAGTTAGAAGCGTAGACAATATGGCCTCTGGGCCGACTGCCGGCTGATTCCTACGGCGCGGCCGATGTCCGTCCCGGACGCTCCGGCGGCTTTGTCTGCTGCGACGGACTTGTCGAGGCGGTGCCCGGCTTGGGTGTACTCGTGCGCTGCGGCCTTCACACCGACCACAGCTTCCAGCGGTGCGAGGTGGATTTTCCATTCGTCGTGGATGGCGCTACATATCGCCGGGTTGTTCTTCGTACGAGGGCCTGATCGTAGTTGTCGGGGGACCGGCCCGGGCCTGTGATGGATCAGCGGTGTTTAGCGGGAACCGGCGGGATAGGTTAGGTGACTATGGCACTCACTTTGGCGCAGCGATCTGCGCAACGGTCACTTATTGGATTGGTTCGGGCTGGTAGCGCCGTCGTCAGTCGCAAAGACGGACTGAGTATTTGGCGTGCGAAAGGCAGCGAGGAATGGCAGGTCGGCGCAGAAGAGATCACCGGTCATCTCGACGTGCTTGAGGTGCCGTACATGGTTGCTGTGGTCGTGCGCCCGGCGCGCGGGGCACGGCGACGAGAGGCGGGCTTTTCGATCCAGGTGGAGTGGGATCGGCTTGACTCCCTTGTGCGTTGGGTCCCGTCAGTTCGTGTGCTCATGGATGCCGTTAAAGAGAGCCCTGCGGGCGTTGAGTAGCAGCTGAACCTGTGGACGGTTGAGCTTCCATCCGTTCGACTGATAGGGGAGAGGGGCCGGCTTGGTGAACTACACCCTGTGCCGGCGCCGGATTGTTGATCACGCCCCCGTAGCGTTACTGGCTGCACGACTACTACTCAACCTCTTGATTCATACGCGTAGGACCGCTTCCCGGTCGTAATATCTGAAGTCTTTGAGAGGTTTACCGGGGCCTTTGAGTTCGTGTTATCTGAAGTTGTCACCGCACTGGGATTCAGATGGTCGCCGTTGCCAGCTGTGGTAATCACCGCCCGTAACCCTGCTGGGAGCCCCCTGCGCGCCTTAGAACCTGCCCACTGGCTCACGGTGCCATCACTCCGGAACCGGGGGACCGCGCTGCTGATGCGTGCCGTCCCTGCTGAAAAGAACCCAGCCACGACGGCGGGGGAGTCGGCCGCGTTCTGGCTTGGACCATGGGGAACTATCCCGTTCCCGCCCGCACGGTACGGAGGCTGTGCACGGCCACCGCTCGCCCAGATCAAGATGGGGCGCGGCGGTGATGTGGTGGGTGTGCCCATGTGGGCGAGGGGTCATGTCCTTGGCAGGGGTTTTGGTTCGAGCAACGATTGTCGGACTAGTGGTGATGCGCGATTCCGCGCTCAACGAAAAGCCTGTGTGTTTCGGTCAGCACTATGCTCGCCGTGTTCATTAGCCACCAAAGGTGTTTGTAGCTACCGGTGACCATGTAGGTATCGTCGCTTAATCCGGTATTTAGCGGTTCCTTGTCGCTCAGGACCAAGCCGGCCCAACGTTTGCCATGTGCCATTCCGCTTGCTAATTGCCAGGCCCCGAGCGGGTTGATGGACTCAAATGCGGAGGCCGTTCCGACTTCGCGAAGGGCGCCAGTCACGGAAAACCCATCCGTAACGTTCTTCCAGGTAATGCCGTCAGGGTAGCGAGCGATCATGGCTTTGATGAGTTCAACCCGACGCGTGTAGGTTTCTTCCCCTGAACCGCCGTATTGAGTCACAGCACTGAGGTTCTTCTTCGCCTCGTCCAGTTCGAGCATGGCGTGACGATGGATCCTTTTGGGCCTACTCGAAGGCGTGAGAACCCAGTACCCCGTACCGGCGCATTCGATCACGTTGCGGACAAGAGTGTAGGGCGCGAATGGGTGAAGGGAGAGGTTGGTGTGTGACCCAACCTCGCTTTTGATCAACATACTGCGGATGGCGCTGAAATTGTCGGCCGCTGCGATAAGTAGATAACGAAGGTAATAGGACAACGGAAGTGCGGGAGAGATATTGTCATCTCCCATTAGCGAAGATCCAGGTCGGACTTCCATCCTTAGATTGATGTCAGCGCTAAGGTGCGTGTGTCGATCCAGCAGGTTCATGATGCGCTCAGCCCATTCGTACTCATCCGCGGCCGAAGGCAGGAGAAGGTGACTTCCCGAATCGGCAAAGCTGCTGCTGGCTGAGCTGTTGTTCTCGCTCATGTCGGGTTTACTCAGTTTCCTTTTCACGCGAACCGGCATCGTTTGCTTTCGGTTGGCGGGCGGCCTTGGTGCCACGAGGGCGGCCGCCGGCCTTCTTCGTCGGGGTGTCCAGGCCAAAGCCGCGCAGGTCGGATTCGGTCCAGTCTGCGCGCAGGGCGGCTTGGTAGTCCTTGGCGTACTTCTGTTCGGCGGCTGTCAGCATCTTCGCGGCTTCAGCGAGTTCGACGCCGCTGACGGCGGCGTCCTTTACGGCATTTACTTTCTTGTCTCGGGCAGAGTCAATTTTGGCGGCGGCTTGGGCGGCAATCCCGTTGATGTCCATTTCCCGATTCTAACCGGTGGCCCTGCCAGTGACGGGGAGGTTTTTGCAGACCCCCTCCGGACGGTGGGAAAACTAACAGACCGAACCGTGCGGAGCAAGCTATACATTTAGACGTGTCTAAATGGCTTGCAAACTCGACTTGAGTGTCGGTGTTTGGCACACTGGTGTGTGAGTCCCCAAGTTTTGGGGTCGCTGCGCTGGCGTTGAAGGGAAGGTGTCTGTCTGTGTCTGAGCAGATCAAGACCTCCCGGCTTGGTAAGAAGCGCCGTGAGAATGTCGGCGGCGGTCGGACACAGCGTGTTGACGTGAAAGTCACCGTCGAGGAAAAGGCAGCGCTGATTGTGCGCGCGGCTCAGCAGCACGTGTCTGTGCCACGGCTGATGCTGGAATCTGCGCTGTCCGATGGTGGTGAGACGCCGGCTGACCGACGGAATTTGGCGGTGGAGTTGCTGGGCATTCGGACCTTGTTGGGTGCGGTGTCGAACAACATTAACCAGATCGCCAGGCACGCCAACGCGACGGGGGAGTTCCCCGATGATGCGGCGGCCGCAGTCGACGCGGTGAAGCGTCTGATGGTTCGGATTGACCAGGCTGTTTTGCAGGTGGCTCGCCCGTGATTCCGAACATCACGAAGGGCTCACGGATGTTCGGCCTGATCCAGTACCTGGCAGGTCCGGGCAGGTCTAACGAACACACCGACATTCACCTGGTGGCATCGTCTGATGCCATTGTCAGCGTTGCCCCTGGTGCCGTCCTGGACGCGGAGAACTCGCGGACACTCGGGCACGAAATGGACATTCCCAAGGCCGTCTTCGGTTCGGGCTCCGATAAGCCGCACGTGTTTCACATGTCGGTCAGTCTTCGCGCCGATGAAGGTGTCCAGGATGATGAGCTGTGGTCCAAGATCGCGCACGACTTCATGGACGAAATGGGATTCAGCGGCTCGGATGGGAAGCCGCCGTGCCGGTGGGTGGCCATCCGGCATGGACTGAGCAAGGCGGGAAATGATCACGTGCACATTGCCGTGAGCATGATCCGCGAAGACGGCACACGCTGGTCAAGCCACAACGACAGGATCCGCGCCCAGAAAGCCGCCCGGGCATTGGAGAAGAAGCACGGCCTGGCCCGAATTGATGGTGTCCGGGCAGAGCGCGGATACCACCCGAAGGAAATGGAGATCGCCCGCGCCCAGGGACTCCCCGAACTCCCACGAGACACGCTGCAGCGCAAGGTCCGTGCAGCGGCTGTGGCGTCAGATTCAGAAGCTGAGTTTGTGCGCCGGCTGCGAGGTACGGGCGTGCTGGTGCGGCCACGCTTCGCCCAGGGCAGCAAGAGCCTCGTCGAGGGTTTCAGTGTCGCGGTGAAACCGGCGACGGCTGATGCCTCGCCGGTATGGTTCGGCGGCGGCCGGCTCGCACGGGACCTGACCCTGCCGAAGCTCCGCGCCGACTGGAATGACACTGCCGACGAGCAGGAAGCTGCCTCTGCAGAGTGGCAAGCCGCAAGCCGCGGCCGCCGCGTCGTTTCGCCCGGACGCGAGCTCCAGACACCAACGCCCGAACAGTGGAAGGCCTACACCGCCGAGGTCGGAGAACTGTATGAGCGGATCCGCAACGTCTCCGTGGATGACCCGGCATTGTGGGCGCAGGTAGCCCGCGAAACGTCCGGAACCTTTGCTGCCTGGAGCGTGCGCACCGAAGCCGTGCCCGGACCGCTGGCCGCGGCGTCCAAGACGCTGGCAAGGACCGCCCAGCTGGCCCGTTTCCCGGCCAAGGTTGAGAAGGCACCGCTGCCCTCTGCAAAGGGCGCGGGCATGCTGATGATGCAGACGGCCGTGGGGCCGTCCACGACGGCGGGCGAGGCGTTGCTTCTGCGGCAGCTGCGCAATACGATGCACGCCATGCACGGCATGTACAAGGCCACCGGGCAGCTGCGTGAAGCCGAACGGATCCGCATCGCCGCACAGGAGAAGCTGGGATCGGTCAAGGCCGCTCTGGAACGCACTGGACAGCTCCACACCCCGCCGTCTGCTGTAGTGGTGGCAGAGCGTCCAGCGCCCATCTCACGGCGGGCACAGGCCGCCGCCCAGGACACGGCGGCTGCCCCCGCTGTCGCATCGGAAGAACATCGGCAGCTGGAGCAGATCAAGCACCTAGCCGCAGTGAGCCGGCCACCGGAGAGACATAAGCAGAGCCCGTCCGGACAGCCGCCGACTGCCGAGCCCGCCCCACCGGCGGACAAATCCCGAGACAAGGGCCGGAGCCGCTAGATTCGGACGGTGGCGTATCTGGAAGTAGGCAGCGGCGGCCGCCTCGCCCTAAGGCTTCCTAGAATCTAGAAAAGACTGCTGTCCCAAAGAGGCCCCTCGAACGCATGGACCCTGGCGCGAGCCTGGGCGAGGCTAAACCCAGAACGGACGTACAGAGCGATGAGCTGTTCCCGGGTCATTTCCAGACGATCCCTCAAGCCCGACCGTGTCGGATCATCCCTTTCGGTTCCAGCTTCTTCTCTGGCCGCTATGTGCTTAGCCAGCCTCGCCATCGTCGCCTGAGTTTCGCTTATCTCTACAAATTCGTCGAAGGGCAAAGATTCCTGCGAGTCCGCTGCTGCGCTGATTTCAGCGAGAGAAACCGGCCCCATCAAATCCACGAACCGTTCGCCCGTCCTTACCTTCTCCCGCAGCCACTGAGAATAGCCGGCCTCGGCCCGCTGCTGGGCTACGTCCTCTAAATCCTCTCGGGCGGCCTTGATAGCTTCGGGCGTTGGCTTGTCGCGGACTTCCTCTGCCGCATAGTCGAAGAACGACAGCCCGTTGTATAGATGGATGGACTGTCCGTCCGTGAACTCCCTGAACTCGTTGACGAGTTCAGGTCGCGGCATGATCTGCTTTCCATGGGCTGAAACCCACCAGTCCTCTTTTGCGTCTTCGGTGACGAGGATGATGTCCAGCTTTTTCTCCTTGGCATGGGTCATGACCTGCTGCCAGAGAACAAAGTCGCCATACTGGCGGTTCCCAGGTTTCTTGCCTGCGTCCATGTATCCCGGCGGAGTTTTGTTGGCAAAACGTTCGGCGCCAATTTTGAAGAGCCTTTTCAGCTCTTCTTCCGGGGGCCTAGGGCCGATCTTGTCATCAGACAACAGGGCCGAGAGATGGTTTAGAACAGGGTCGTCAGCCGTTGGCGCATTTCGGGCAGCTACGGACGCACGAGCGTCGCTGAGCTCCTCCAAGAGATCTTTGGCTGCATCCACAAGGGCTTTGTGCTTTTCGCCGGCAGCGAGGTGGGACTTCCGCGGGGCCTGACCGATCGTGTTGACCAGCTTGGTAATGGAATCGATCTGATCGTCGTGAGCGGACGTGGCCCCCGCCCGTACGCCCGCACGGTTTTCGTGGTACTCCTGTACCGCTTGGAAGGGCATCCAAAGTCTCTCGCTAAATGCCGAGGCCAACCCTAAATAGGTTGCGGAGGTTTCAGGCTCATAGCGGTGGAAGTCCAAGAGCACATTGGCATCAAAGACGATGGTGGCTGATGCCCAGAGCGCCCGAATCTCCTCCTCGGAGGATCCGTAGTAGCCCTTGAAGTGCTGTTTCATCGTACCTACGTCCCCACTCCGAGTTGTCCTGCAACCCTCAACTTACACTCGCCAGCGCTTCACAGTGGACCCGCCGGGAACCCGAAAGAGATGATTGAGCAAAAGGCCCTGGACACTTTGTGAAGTGTCCAGGGCCTTAGCTGTACCGGCTGGGTTCAGCGGCCTCCCTTGCTCACGGAGCGGGCGTGGGCCATAGCGGTGTTCTTCCTGGCCGTTGGGGCGTTGGGGCGGCCACCTTTGACTGCGGCGGTCGGGTGGGTTCCCTGGCTGATGTCAGCGAGAACCCTGGCGTCGACGGCGGCGGCGTCCGCTTTACCG
>DAINCT010000059.1:0-13289 GCA_036732245.1 Chloroflexota bacterium
TGAAAGCAGATCCCCAATGCGACATGATGCCTTCTCCTCCGACTCCAAGCAGCAGGGCCGTTGAGAGTGCCCCCAGGAACATGACAATCGGAGAAAAGATGGAGTACGCGAAGATGGATCTCAGGTTCGCCGAAAGATAGTCCGCGTTGAGGGCGTCGAATTCGTTGAACATTGTGGTTTCGCGCCCAAACAACTGCACGATCACCATACCGGTGATGTTCTCGTTCAAGAATCCGTTCACGCGGGATAAACGTACGCGAATGTTCCGATAAATGACCCGCATGGTTTTCTGGAAGATGCGAGAAATCACGGCGATGATCGGCATCACCGCCAGCGAGACCAGAGCGAGTTGCCAACTCACGACGATGAACATCACGATCACGATGCCGATGAGGGTCGTAACGTCTCCCAGGATCGACACCACACCTTGAGTCAACAAGTCATTGAGGGCGTCAATATCGCTGGTCATGCGGGTCATGAGCCGTCCGACCGGGTTCCGATCGTAGAAGCGCAGGGGAAGCCGCTGAAGGTGCGAAAAAATCTCATTACGCAGGTCGTACATCACTCGCTGGCCGACGAACTGTATGAAGTAGTTCTCGCCGTACCGCATGGCGAAACCGAGCACCAAGCTCCCGGCGTACAGCGCGAAAATGAGCTTCAGGCCGCCGGGTTTGTGCGGCACCATGTATTGGTCGATGGCAATCTTGGTGAGCCACGGGCCTGCCAGATCCAGCACTCCCGTCCCCGTGAGTAGCACCAGAGAGAGCACCAATTTGTGCAGATACGGTCGAAGGTACGGCAGGAGTCGTCGCATCAAGCGGCCGTCGTACGCCTTGCCGAGAATTTCATCTTCGTCGTGTTCGATATGCGGCTTCATCGGTCCTCGACCAACTCGACCGCCTCGTCATCCACTTCCAGTTCCTGTTGCAGTAGTTCACGCCGGTACATGCGGGCGTACAAACCGTCGTTCAACAGGAGTTCGCGATGGGTCCCCTGCTCGGCTACTCGTCCGGCGTGCAGCACGACGATCTTGTCGGCGTCCTTCACCGTCGAGATCCTCATCGCCGTGATGAGCGTGGTGCGCTGCTGCATTACTTCCTTGAGTCGAGACAGAATCTCAGCCTGAGTGTGCGTGTCGACGCTCGACATTGCATCGTCAAGAATCAAGATGGACGGGTCGCGCAAGACTGCCCTCGCGAGCGAGGTGCGCTGTTTCTGTCCCCCCGAAAGACTCACGCCGCGCTCTCCGACGATCGTGTCGAGACCCTTCGGAAACTGTTCCAGATCCTTGCTCAGGCGTGAAGTCTCGAGGGCTTCCGATACGTCCCAGTCAGACGCGTCACGGACCCCGAACATGACATTCTCGCGCAGCGTCGCGGAGAACAAGAACGTGTCCTGAGGCACGTATCCCACCGCAGCCCGGAGCGTCTCAACTGGAATCCGACGTACGTCCAACCCGTCGATCAATACTTCGCCTTCGTCGACCTCGAGCACCCTTGGCACCAGGCTCATCAGGGTGGTCTTGCCCACGCCCGTCATGCCGATGATCGCCACAGTAGATCCGTGCTCAACCGAGAACGAGACGTCCTTGAGCACGGCCACGCCGTCATACTTCACTCCGACGTGGCGGAATTCGATCGCGCCGTGCACCTGGGCCGAGCTGAGAGTCCGTCCGGTATCACGGATGGCCGGACGACGGTTCATCACCTCCATGACCCGGCCCATGGAAGCAGCTCCCTGCTGGAACATATTGATGACCCAGCCGAGAGCGATCATCGGCCACGCCAGCATGGCGAGATAGGCGTTGAATTGCACGAATTCTCCGGTGGTGATCTCTCGATTTGCGACCTCAGTGCCGCCCACGTACAGCACGAGCGCCATGGCGATTCCAACGACGAACGACATCAGTGGCCACATAATTCCCGAAAGCCGCACGTAGCTCAGATTGCGCGTGACGTACTCCTCGTTGGTGCGGCCAAAAGCCTCGATCTCGAGATCCTCCTGCACGAAAGCTTTCACCACTCTGATACCCGAGAAATTCTCCTGTGCGTACGTCGAAACGTGTCCGAACTGATCCTGTACGAGACGATAGCGCCGCTGCAGGGTGCGACTGACCACTGCCATCGTGATCGATACGAACGGAAGCACGGCAAAAGCCACGAGCGCAAGTTTCCAATTAATGACCAGCATGAGAATTGCGACCACCACGAGCATGATGACGGTGCTGATCAGGCTGATCATTCCCATGCCCACGAACTGACGGACCGCGTTGAGATCATTCGTCAGACGCGCCATGAGATCGCCCGTGTGCATTTCGCCGTAGAACCCCTGGTCAAGGGCCTGCAGGTGACGGAAGGCCGCATTCCGTAAGTCGTATTCCAGAAACCGGGAGACACGGTTCACCGTGCTGCGCTGCACAAACGCGAATATTGATTGTCCGACCGCTGCTCCAAGAAACAGCAGCACATAGCGCAATAGATCTCCCCCCGTCATATGCTTCTGGAGATCATCGATCGCAAGTCGCAATATGTAGGGCTGCACCACCCCGAAGAACGTGCCGGCGAGTATGGCAATCACGCCGATCGCGATTCGCGGCTTGTGTCGGCGTAAGTACGGTAGGACGTGTTTCAGTTGTTGCACTTCGCTGCTTCCTTCCCCCGATCCCCGAGCTAGCCCTTACTCACGAAAACTCCGTACGTATCGAAGTCAAAATCGATGACCTCGATCTTTCTCGTTTTGAGCGCCGCACGCAGGCGTTCGGCCCCGCCTGACTCCACGGCGAAAACACAGCAACCTCCCCCGCCCGCGCCGCATGCCTTACCACTGCGCGCTCCATGCGTGAAGGCAAAGTCGAAGAGCTCGTCCAGGTCAGCGTTCGTCACCGATGGATGAAGCTCCTTCTGATACGTCCAATTCTCGTTTAACAAGTCGGAAAAGACCTCGAAATTTCGTTGGTCCAGCGCGACCTTCATCTCGACCGCCACGCGCTTCAGCCCGTTTAACGCGGCGTGCACCGGCCCATGTCCCGCGGTATAGCCCGACCACACGTGCTCGTGGATTGAGCCCGAGAGCCGACTTTTCCCGCTATAGACAAGAACCAGTCGCGACCGCATCTCGTCCTGGAACGAGAGAGGCAAGTCGAGCGGTTGCGCCTCGACGGTCCCGTCGAAAGAGAAAAAATGAATGCCACCGAGCGCGGCGGCGTACTCATCCTGCTTCCCTCCGAGTATACCGAGCATTTCCGAAAGACGACAAGCCATCTCGGCTATCTCGGAACGGCTCGACGAGTTGTCAATACTGGTCTTCACCAGCGCCAGCCATAGCACATTTTGCGCGGCTGAGGAGCCCAACCCCGAGCCGGACGGGAGATCCAGGGTGTACGATACATAGCTTCGATCCCCGCGCAAGACATGGAGAATTCCCTCAGCGTCGGGCCGGGCGAGGTGGCCGGTGACGTACCGGGTAATCGCGGCGTTCAGCACGGCTCCCCCCTTGTCGTCCGCGTAAAGCGGCACGTCAGTCCAGCCACCGGCGAAATCAATTCGAAGCGGGGCGCGCGCCTTCAATCTCATCGCACGCCTACAGTTCCGAGCTGTCGAGAACGATGGTGACGGGGCCGTCGTTCTCGATAGCAACTAGCATTGTGGCGCCAAAGATCCCGTGTTCCACCTGGTAACCATGCGCTCGCAAGCGCTCCATAAAGTGTTCGTACAAGAGATTTCCTTTCTCGGGCCGGGCGGCGCGAATGAAGCTGGGCCGGCGGCCCTTCCGCACGTCCGCATAAAGCGTGAACTGTGAGACAACCAACATAGCGCCTCCGACGTCGGAGGTAGCCAGGTTCATCTTTCCGTTCTCGTCCTCGAATATTCGAAGTACAGCGACCTTGTCTGCGACACGATCCGCGTCGAGAACCTCATCCGATTCCTCGATGCCGACCAGAAGCACCAGGCCGCGCTCGATTGCTCCTACGGTCGATCCGTCTATCTCGACCGACGCTCTGCGGACCCGCTGAGCTACTACTCGAACCACGTGACCTCCTTCCGAGTGTACCGACCGATCATCGCCGGCGAGCGAAGTCGCGCAACGAAAGTCCGAGCATGAGTGCGACGCCGTGGGCTCGGTGCCGGGTTCTATACTGACTCTCGGACGCAGTACGCGCCCAGAAAGGCATGTGCGATGTTTGTGCCTCTGACGCCGCTTTCGTTCAAGCAACGTGCCGTTCGGCTGTACGGTAGCAAGCTTTGCTCAGTCGACGGGGATCGACGCTACACCTACGCCGACTTCGATCTTCGCACGCGTCGCCTGGCCGCGAGGTTGCGCCAGGACGGTCTGGAGCCGGGCGAGCGCGTGGCGTATCTGGCATATAACTCGGCGGAGCTGCTCGAGGGCTACTACGGCGTGCTGGAGGCGGGTGGCGTTCTTTTGCCGCTCAACATCCGGCTCGCCGCGCACGAATTGGCCTATATCCTGGACGATGCCGGCGCGTCGTTCATCCTGGTCGATCCGGATTTTGTGCAGGTCTACGAGCGCATTGAACAGCTTTTAAGTCGCCGGCCCAGAGTCGTCTGGCTCGGCGACACGCCGCCGTCCCGCGATGAACCCGCGTACGAGCAGTGGCTGGGCTCGACCGAACCAAGCGGCATCGATATCAACGCAATTGACGAGAACTCGGTCGCTGAACTGTTCTATACGAGCGGCACGACAGCGCGGCCGAAAGGCGTCATGCTGACCCACCGCAGTCTCTACTTGCATGCCTTGAACGTGCTCACTACCTTTCCGGCCGACGACCACGAAGTACAACTCCACACGATCCCGCTGTTTCACGTGAACGGGTGGGGAGTGCCGCAGTTGCTTACGGCCGTGGGAGGCACCCATGTGATGATGCGCAAGTTCGACCCTGAGGCGGCACTTCAACTCATCCAGTCGCAGCGGGTCTCGCGCTTCTACGTTGTTCCAACCATGATGACGATGCTCCTCAACCACCCGCTACTCCACCAGATCGACGCCGGCAGCATGAGATTCATCAAAATTGGGGGAGGCCCGGCGCCGGCCGAGATGATCAGAAGGGCAGAGGCCGCTTTCGGGTGTACCGTCATAGCAGGTTACGGGCTCACGGAAACCTCGCCTGTGCTCACGCTAGCGGTTCCGAAGGCCTCGTTGGTGGGGGAGGATGATGATACACGGTATCGGCGGCAGGCCTCGACCGGTCTCCCCCTGGTGGGGGTCGAGTTGGAGATCGTCGACGACCACGGAAATGCACTCCCCTGGGACGGGTCGCACGAGGGCGAGATTGTGGTCCGAAGCAATGTGGTCATGAAAGGGTATTGGAACGACCCGGAGGCGACCGAAGTGGCCATGCGAGATGGTTGGTTCCACACGGGTGATATTGCGACGATCGATCCCGAGGGCTACGTCCTAATCGTCGACCGCAAGAAAGACATCATCATCAGTGGGGGAGAAAATATTTCCTCGGTCGAGATCGAGAAGACCCTGTACGAGTGCCCCGCAGTGCTTGAAAGCGCGGTCATTGCCGTCCCCGACGAGCAATGGGGCGAAGTTCCACTCGCCCTGGTGGCGCTCCGACCGGGAGCCTCCATCACGGTCGATGAACTCGACTCCTTTTGTCGTGAGCGGCTCGCGCCTTTCAAGGTGCCGAAAACGTTTGAATTTGTCCATGAACTCCCCAAAGGTGGGACCGGCAAGATACTGAAGGCCCGGCTGCGCGAAGAGCGCTGGCGAGCGATGGCCAAGCGAGTCAATTAGCCGCGAGTCGCCTTCGCACGCAGAATCGCTGCTTCATGCGCTGTGGCCTCCAACGAGTCGTCCAGCGGCTCGAGTGCGTAGGCCGGGTACCGTCGTAGCAGGGCGAGGCTCAGCAACGAGTCGGCAAAGACCGGGTTTTTGGGCAATAACGAGCCGTGCACATATGTGCCAAACACATTGCCGGTTCGTGCTCCCTCAAATCCGTCATTACCGTTATTTCCATGTCCCTGGATGACCCGCCCTAATGGGACAGTATTGCCCTGGAGATAGGTTCGGCCGCCGTGATTTTCGAATCCGACGATCGTTCCGCCTTCCCACTCGACCACGATATTTCCCACGCACCTGGGCACATCGTGGCCGGGATGGACCGTATATGCATCGATGATTCCCAGGCCAATCAGGTCCGGCCCCTCGGCGGGACGGTAGTACTGCTGCAACAACTGGTAGCTGCCACACACCGCCAGGAAAGGTACGCCGGCCGAGACGTGGTGCTCAATCGCCTCTTTGTGGCGCTCGCGCAAATCACGTTCTACCACGGTCTGTTCACGATCCTGGTCACCCCCCATGAAAAAAAAGTCGGGAAGGTCCGCCGGAAATGATTCTCCCAGGCCGATCTCGTGCACTCGCAACTCGACCCCGCGCCAGGCACAGCGCTTCTGTAACGTGATGATATTGCCGCGGTCCCCGTACAAATTCAACAAGCCGGGATAAAGATGAATGAGATGCAGCACCGGTCCCACTCATTCCTCCCAGTACGGTTTTACGTGGCCGAGTCGGGTCAAGACGCCGCGGACGTCGAGCATAGCGGTATAGGTGGGTACGACGAACAATACGTCCTCGGTATTCAGTCCGGCCAGGGCGCGAGCCAGAGCGGCCCCGGTGTTCGACTCGATGTGACTCTCGCCGGCTCGTCCGTCCACGACCTCCGCATATTTAAATCTGAGCGCCATGTCGGGTGCCCGCGTCCCCGAGAACGTGGCCTGGGCCACGTGGCCGGCCAGCATCTCAACATCCGCGTCCCAGATCCAGGAGACGTCATGGCCGTCCGCCGTGTTGTCGTTGAGCAGCACGAGGAGGTTGGCGCGTTCGCTGGACTGCAAGATCGTACGCATGACTTCATTGAAACCGGCTGGATTCTTCGCCAGGGCAAGATACACGATGTGTCCGTCGACGTCCAGCCGCTCCATGCGGCCGAATGCTGCCGTGACGTGTCCCAGAGCGGCTCCAACCTCAGAAAGGTCGACTCCCAGGGCGCTGGCCGCGGCCGCTGCTGCCAGAGCGTTGTAGACGTTGTACAGGCCCGGGAGCGGGAGGCGCACGGATACAGTCTCGTCCCCGAAACACAGTGTGAAATCGGAACCGTCAATGCCTCGAAGCCTGACATTCTCGGCGCAGACAACCGGCTCTGGGCGCGCGAACTCGCAGTACGTGCAGCGGTAGTGGCCCAGGTGTCCCAGCGTCACGAGCGAATACGCAATCGGGCCCCCGCAGCGCGGACAGCTCTTTACGTCACTGGCGTGTTCACCCACAGCGCCTTTATCCGGCACGGATGAAATACCGAAATACAGAGGGTTCCCGCTGCTGCCGGCGGCAACCTCGGCCACCAGGGGATCGTCGGCGTTGGCGATCACAATTGCTGAAGGCGGAAGCCGACTAATAGCACTGGACCACAGGCGAGCCACCGTGGCCACTTCGCCGTAGCGATCGAGCTGATCTCGAAATAGATTGTTCAACAACAATTTTGACGGCTGCACCATCTCGACTACCTCGGGTAACGCCGCCTCGTCCACTTCAAAGAGACCGAGGGTGGGCACGTCGCCTCGGATAGTGCCCCACACGTTGACCCGCGCGACTAAGGCGCTCGCGACGCCGCGTGTCAGGTTCGATCCCGACGCGTTTCTCAGGACGGTGAATTCTGCCCCGGTCAAAATCGAGGCGAGCATGCGACTGGTGGTCGTCTTGCCATTAGTACCGCTGACGACAATCGCACCCGCCTCGAGTTGCGCCGCCAGCTCTTTTACAAGCGGCGGCTGTATGCGCGTTGCGATCAGCCCCGGTAGCGAGGTGCCTCCGCCCTTGCCCAGCGATCGAGTCGCCACCCCTGCGGCCTTTCCCGCAAGCACGGCGAACATGGTCCGAGGTGACACCTGGACACCACCGGGGTTGCCCGCTCTAAATACCATCGCTCAGATCCGGATGGGACTTCACCCGTGCTCCGCGAGTAGTGCAGCAATGTTGTCCCCGTAGATCCCTTCCTTCACCTCTTCTGCAATGGGAAGGCGATCGATTTTGTCGAGTTCGGTGCCCGGATCGCCTTCCGGGTAACCGGACCCGAAAAAGATACGCTGTGAGCCTACGCGGGCCAACGTGATCTCGTCCAGTTGAGCTAGGCTCGTCTCAAAGTAGACATTCGGGGTGTCCCAAAGCTCGCGCAGTACGTTGGTCTCTCCTCCACTCCTGGCCCCGAGGTGAGGAATGATGATGTCGAGCGACGGAAACCGCAGCACAAATTCGAGCGTGACGGAGAGGCTCTCCTCAAACATTACCGGGAGGTTGTAAAGCGCGGCGGCAGAGGTCAGCGCTTCACATTCGGGCGACTCCATCAGGCTCACCGCCCACTCCAATTCGTCGCGATCGAGCAGACCCTGACGGTCGATTCCACTCCCGACCCAGCGGTGCCACCGTATTCCGGCGTAATCGCCAAGATTGACCGGCGTAATCAGATCGTCCGGTCGCGTGTCGGTGTAGGGGTTACCTCCGATGTAATAGAACGGCCAGAGTTCGTGCTCCCGTGCCATGTTCAGCACATAGGCATTTTGCTGCTCGAGGTCGGCTGAACGGGGGTGGGCGAAGACGACGGCGCTGCCCGCGTTGGCGGCCGACAGCACAGACAATGCTTGTTCCACGGGGAAACGCTCGCTGTCAAGCGCGACGTGAGCATCGACGATCATCGGGATCCCTTCCGGACAATGATAAAATGAGCGGCTCTCCACCAAGGTTGAAGTCCAGTCTTACACATGATCGGAAGCCACCAACGGCTCGAATTTTCGGGTGGGAGTGAACGGAAAGCACCAACCCTTGTTACAACCGCCCTTTAGTGCCCTCGGCCTGGAAGACCTTCTAACGTGGGCGAAACAGCGGGAGCTTCCGGCGTATCGCGCGCGCCAATTCTTTCGAGCGCTGAGTCGGCAGGGGATCTCAGAAATCGGTGAACTGACGGAGTTCCCGCTCGGTTTGAGAGTACAAACCGACGCTGAACGGCCTTTGCGGAGCCTGAAGGTCCGCACGCATCTGCACTCCTCCTCCGACGGCTCTCAGAAAGTTCTCTTTGCGTTGGCGGACGGAATGACGGTGGAGACGGTGCTCATTCCCTCCTCTCGCAGCGCCGATCCGCAGCGGTACACCGTGTGTGTCTCTTCTCAGGTGGGTTGCCCGGCCGGCTGCACTTTTTGCGCCACTGGTCTGAGCGGTTTCGGCAGAAACTTGACGGGCTACGAAATTGCCGATCAGGTCATGTACTTCGCCGGCGCCCTACGTCGGGAGCGTAGGCGTGTCACGAACGTCGTTTTTATGGGTATGGGAGAGCCGTTCCTGAATGTCCCGTCGGTACGAGATGCCGTGCAGCGTCTGACGGATCCAGCCGGATTCGGCCTGGGCCAACGCCACCTGACCGTATCGACCGTGGGCATCGTACCGCAAATCCGGAAATTTGCTGAATGGGGCGGTCAGGTGAATCTCGCGATCTCACTGCACGCCCCAAATGACGAACTTCGCAGCTCACTTGTGCCATACAACCAGCGATTTCCCATCAGCGACCTCATAGCCGCGGCGCTCGCCTACATCGCCACCACCCGCCGGCGTGTCAGCTTCGAATACGTGCTTTTGAAGGACGCGAACGACTCCGCGAAGCTGGCACGCGAGCTGGCCCGCCTTCTTCTGCCATTCGCCGGCGGCGCTCACGTGAACCTCATACCCTGGAATCCGTTTCGAGAAGGACGTTTCGTACGGAGCGAGGGGCCGGACGCCGACGCGTTCGCTCGAGTCTTGCGCGAAGGCGGCGTGAACGCCACTATTCGCTACTCCAAAGGACTTGACATCAGTGCCGCGTGCGGCCAATTACGCGATACCGATGAACTAAAAAAGGCGCCCGACCGAGAGTCGGACGCCGCCGTAGTCCCGCTACAAAGCGTATTCGGTTAAGAGCGGGCCGGTTGGTTCCTTCGGTTAGACCTTCTGCAACGTGCGCTGGCACCGAGTGCAGATGTGTACCGATCGCATCGAGCCCTCGATCATGATCTTCGTTTTGTGGACGTTCGGGTTGAACACGCGATTCTTTTTCGGCGCACGTCGCGCCCACCCGATACTGTGTTGGTTTCGAATATAGCGGCCAAACATCTTGGTCTTGCCGCAGACATCACACTGAGCCACGAGGCTACCCCTCCCGGACAAAAAAACTGTAGACAAACTCTCGAAAGTGTAGCACGGGCCGGCAGGGTCTCGAAAACCCGTGCTGCCGGTTACGGCTTCAGGGTCAGGTTCAGAATGTCGCCCGGCGCGATACCCGCTGCCTTGAAGTAGCCGAGATTCGCCTCAATCGCGTACTGGTACGGTAATGCCGGAGTATGCAACGTCGTGGTGAGAGCGGCCATGTCCTGGATCTCCTGTACCGTCCCGTTTGAACTGAGAAAGGCGATCGACAGCGGGATGTACGTGTTCTCCATCCAGAATGATTCCAGGACCGGCGAGGTCCAGACGAAGATCATGCCACTGTCCGGATCGAGCGACGTCCGGTTCATCAGACCCGTGTTCCTCAGTACCTCCGTATCGGCGATCTCCAGGCGAATGAGGACCGTATCGCCTGCCTTCGTGGTATCAATCGCGTTGGGAGTGGGGTAAGCGGTCTTGGCGTAGTCCGGCACCCGGATTCGACTCTTGACTGTGTATCCGTTTCCAGCCCATCCATACGTCGTGTCGAACCGATACTTGACGCTGCCGACGTGGCCCGCATCGGGATCCTTGAGGGTGAAACTCAGTCCATGAAAGTTCGCTCCCTCCGCCGCGCTCACCACACCCGATGGATGTCCTGCAATCGCAGATGTGACGTTACCGGAGCGCACAACGTAAGCAAAGACCTGCGCCTGCAGTCCTCCGGACGCTCGGATCACGCCCTGGAGGAGGCCGGTCGGCCCCGGCGACGAGAGACGCATCGGAACCTCGGTAATCTGACGTGACCAGATAAGAGTCGGAGAACCTTTTTTTGGGATCACCACACCGAGCCTGATGTCATGTTGGCGATAGATCACAGCCTCCGCACCGGGCACACCACGAATCGGTGTCGACTTTACGATCGACGGCGTCGGAGGCGTGGCCGAAGCACCGCGAGCGACCTCGGAGCACAGTGAGAGCCCCACCAGAGCGAGCGCCGAGAGGACCGCACGATATTTCACAAGGCCGCTCCCGTCTTTACCAATCGCGATCGAACCCATCCCACGAGGTAGAGCGATCCGGCCACTACCAACACGTCCTCGGGCCCGGCGTCCAACAGAGACGCGCGCAGCGCATCGCTCGCATCTTCATGTACCAGGATAGACGCGCTTTTGCCGGTGAAGAAGCGGGCCAACGCGGCCGGATCCGTCGCGCGTTCCGAACCGGGTGCCCGCGTTACAACCACTGTCTTCACAGAGTCGTCAATCTCCCCGGCCATGGCACCCACATCCTTGTCGTCCAGGGCTGCGAAAAGGAGAACGATTCGCCGGTCGGGAAAGTACGATCGCAGCGATGATCCGAGTTCCGACATCGCCGCGGGATTGTGTCCACCGTCCAGCACGACGAACGGAGAAGTCGACAGAATTTCGAAGCGCCCTGGTACGCTGGCCTCCGCCAGACCTCTCACAATGTCGCGGTCGGTCAAGTCGACGCCGCGCGTCTGCAGTGCGCGGGCAGCCCCAAAAGCGCACGCGGCATTTAGCGCTTGAAAGTCGCCGGCGACTCGGAGAGAAACGTCCAACGTCCCGTCATTATCCGACAGGGTTAACTCCAGGCTGCTGGGATTCCTTGACCGGAGTGTGACGAAGAAGTCATAGTCCAGGCGGCGTAGGCTGACTCCCTGAGAGGTTGCGCGCTCCGCGATGACTGCCTGCGCGGCTGGGTCGCGAGCCGCAGTTACGGCGTTACAGCCCGCTTTGATGATTGCCGCCTTCTCAGCAGCAATCTCCTCAACGGTGCTTCCCAGAATCCTGGTGTGCTCCAGCGAGATGTTCGTCACGACCGCCACATCGGAATGTAGTGTATTCGTGGCATCCAGGCGGCCTCCCATACCCGTTTCGACCGCGGCCCAGTCCACTGCGTTGTCCTGAAAGTGCAAAGCCGCCATCGTAAAGAGCACTTCGAATACAGTGGGCCGGCCTAACTCGTACTGCCCAAACGCTCCCCGTTCCATGCCCTCGGACACTTCGGCCACGCGGTCGAAGCACCGAATCCATGATGTCTCGTCGATCATCTCTTCGTTGACGGCAATTCGCTCGCGATATGTCTCGAGGTGCGGCGAGCGAAAGTACCCGGTTCGGTGCCCGGCGGCTTGCAATATAGACCCGATCATCGTGGTGGTCGAGCCTTTTCCGGTGGTGCCGGCCACATGCACGGAATGAAAGCTGAGGTGAGGATTGCCCAGTTGTTCCAGCAGAAATTCGGCTCGCCGCAGTCCTGCCGTCGCGGCCGGCACATGCGGGCGCCGGTACAGGTCTTCGAGCCATGCGATCGTCCGGTCGAACTGCTGGGCGACAGTCACGATTGGCGATCCCGTAAGTTCTCGAGGCGTTCCTTGATGCGCTTCTCGATCCCCTGGTCACTGGGGACGTAATAGCGACGACCCTTCAAATTATCCGGCAGGTATTGCTGCTCGACATAGTGGTCGCGGCCATCGTGCGCATACTGGTAGCCCTGTCCAAATCCCTGGGCACGTCCAAGTGCAGTGACGGCGTTTCTCAGGTGAAACGGCACCGGCTCGTTGAGATGACCTTCGACGTCGGCACGTGCCGCGCCATAGCTGACGATCGCGGTATTGCTCTTCGCAGCTGATGCCAGGTAGAGCGCGCATTCCGTCATTGGAAGGTAGCCTTCCGGCATGCCGATCGACTGCACAGCCGTGTGACAAGCGGCCGCCAGCATGAGAGCGTTTGGATCAGCCAGCCCGATATCTTCAGCCGCGAGGATGATCAGCCGGCGGGTCACAAAGAGGGGATCCTCGCCCGCTTCCAGCATGCGCGCCAGCCAATAGACTGTTGCATCGGGATCCGAGCCACGCACGCTCTTGATAAATGCCGAGATCAAGTCATAGTGCATGTCGCCCGTTCGGTCGTACAGGAGCGCGGGGCGCTGCATGGCGTCTTCGACCGCCTCGAGTGAGATGACCGGGTGGCCCTCGTTGTCAGTCGCCGCTACCGAGACCGCCATTTCGAGCGCGGTCAATGCGACCCTCGCATCGCCGTCCGCCATGCGAACCAGCCGCTCGAGCGCGTCTTCGTCGT
>DAINCT010000060.1:0-13271 GCA_036732245.1 Chloroflexota bacterium
CCCGTAGACGGGTCGAGGTCGCCCGTAATGAGCACGATCTTCTTTTGGATGTCGGCCGCCGCTAAAACCATCGCGGGCTCCTACTCGGCTCTGGTAGACGCAGCGACACTATGCGCACTTGCCGGCCGTGCCGCCGCTTCGGCGTGACGTGGAACATACTCCGGTGCTCGCCTGACTGAGCCGACTTGTTCCGCCCAGAGCAGGTCATAGTCCGGCGCATCTTTGGGCGTAATCAAGTCGCCGCGAATGAACTGCGGCTCATAGCCGAACGTGTCGATCATGACCTCGAAGAGCGTGTCTTTCGACAGCTTCTCCCGCTCTTCGGGGGTCGATGGTGGCACCGGCGCCCCGCCGAGACCGGCGACGGTCTTCGGCCGTTCCTCGCCGCCATAGAGTGTGTTGCGTGGCATAGCTCTGCACCTCCAAATATTGCGTATCAGACCGTTGCGATCACAAATCCATTGGGATGGTATAATACAGGTCCGCCGTTGTGCCCGTCCTGTATGATTATCTGCCTCGGTACTTCGTTGGGGTCATCGTCAACCTTGGTGTACGGTCCAGGCGCGAGCCCCGCGTTGTTGGCGTTGCGCGTAATCCGGTACTCCGCCAGCGGGTCGCCGGTGGAGCGCCGTCCGACAACCACGACCTTGTTGTTCGGAATCCACAACTGGAACGTTCCCGTGCTGTCGTAGTAGCCCTGGTCATAGACGACGATGTTGGCAAGCCCGTCCTGTGTGATGAGTTGGTTAATCTGGTCCGGGCTGTTCAGCGTTGAGAGGCCCGCAGCACGCCGGCCACCAAGGTCCGCCGCGTTCGTGTTGCTGAGCAACGAATTCAGCGTCGTCTGGTTCATGTACGCCTTGGCGCCGGCACCGAAACTCAAGCTATAGCCGCGAGCCTTGAGCGCAATGGCCCGGAGGTCGGCCAGCGGCGTTGCCGTCGCCACCGTCGCCCACGGCACGCCCGCTGAGAATGTCTGCGTGGTGTAGGAGTCGGTATGCAGCACGCTGGTCCCGTCGGCCACGCTGAATGTGCCGGTCTCCAGCAGGGTCCAGCCGATGTAGCGCAACCGGTTCAGTCGCCGCTGCAGCAGCACGTCCTGGCCCTCACGAACGAGGTCAGTGATGCTGATGGCCCCAACAAACGTGCCCCACGGGCGACGAGCGGTCAAAGACATCTCGTCAATCGTGTAGAACTCGCCGTACACGCCGGGTTGCATCTGGTAGCGTTTGCCGCCGATTGGCTTGACGCGCGACGGCTCGCCGTTGAGCCCGCGTACGCCTTGCAACCCGAGGAAATTATCCTGCTGTTCCCATTCGAGCAGGTGAGCGTCCACGTTGCGGATGGGCATGATGTCCGCCAACATTGGGTCGCCGAGGACTAACTGCGGCATCATCTCCTGTTCGATCTGCATCAGTTCGATCGCGGAGGGAAAAGTGAAATCAGCGATAGCAGTACCCTACCTTTCTTGCGCTCTGCGTGGTTCGTCTACCACGACGTTTTACGCCCCGTACATGCTGAACTTGCCGGCCGTGATCGTACCCTGCAAGAGCCTACCGAGCTTGGTGACGGCGCCGGCATCGAGCCCCACCAGGTCGGCACAGTTAAAAGTGCCGCTGATGAACATCGGCACGCCCTTCTGCGTTTGCGCGAACTCGCCGCCGCCCGAGGCGGAGTTGCCGAGCGTGATGTTCCCAGAGGCGTCCACCACGCAGGCGTATTCGAGCAGACCAGTTGCGAGCTGGCTGCCATCGACGTTGCCGGTCGCGTACGTCTTGTACGTGCCCGGAGTCGCCGTCACCTCACCGAGCACCGTTCCCAGCGCATAGGTACCCGTAGCAAGGTTCACGTCGATGCGTGGCGCATCGTCCGGTTCAATCAGCGGAATCAGTCTCTGAGCTCCAAACGTTGCAATGGATGTAGTTGGCATAGCGTCCTCCCTAGTTCTTGCGACTGTTCAAAATGGACTGCCCAAGCGGCGTCATGCCGAGCATGTCCTTGATGCGCTCTGGTGATGCCGGCTTCGGCTGGGTCGGGTCCGGCGTGTCCTGCGTGGCACCGAAGATAGCCGCGTTGCCGGTCAGTAGCTCCGCAGTCAGTTCGTGCGGGGTGCGCGCAGCCTGCGCTGCTTTGAACGTGGCAACGGCGCTCTCGGGGTTGTCGGCAGAGAAGGCAGCGCCGCGCAGGGCGTCGAACTCGACCGCATAACCGTACTGCTTGACTAAGCCCGCCTCTTCGGCCGGCGTGGCACGGTTGGCGGCAATCTCGGACGCTGCGAATGCTGCCGCCTCGATGCCGGTGCGCTTGGTGCGCTCGGCGACGAGCTCGGTTCGCAGTGCGTCCGCTTCAGGATTGCCCGCGGCGGCGACCGGAGAAGGAGATGCGGCGGCCGCCGCGGGCGTATCCTCGAATTCGTCCGGCATCCCGCCGGTCATCCAGGCGACTACCTTGTCTTTGAAACTCATGGGCTTCTGCTCCTTGCTAAACTGCACGTTCTTTACGTCGCACGCGGCCCCGAGGCCGGCGCTGTGATCGTGAATGGCTTGGATGTCTTTGGCGTCGGTCGCGTTATTACGCTTGCCGGCAAACTCGGCGTAGGCACTGAATACGGCAGCATCGGGAATGTGCGGATCGAGTACCAGCGCGAGTCCTTCAAGCCGTTTGGTGCTCTTGTTCCACATCGCGGAGACCTTGCGTTCGGTTACGCCCAGCACATCGTCAAGCCACTTCGGCAGGCGCACGTCACCGAACAGGCTGTTGCCGTCGCGCCGCAACGATGTCAGTGCGCCAAGCTTCCCCGACAGCACCGTAGGCGTGTGCTCAAAGTCGATGGGGGCCTCAGTGAATCCCGCGATAGCGGCGTCCGCTTCCGTTTCGTTGAGACTGAACTGCTTCTCCGCATAGTTGCCGAGCTCGAAGACCTTCCCGGAACGTACGACATAACCGTCATCGCTGAATGTCACGACGCCGCTAAGCAAGGACATACGCTGCCCCCCGTGCGAATGCCGCAGCCTCGTCGAGGTCACAGCGATCATTGCCGCTGCATTCCAGGTCGCCGGGGAACACGTCCCAGTCGGATGCCCGTCGCGTCGTGCCGATCAGCTCGCGGCAACCATCACAGGTCGCCCCATCGAGCGTGCCGCTCCAGGTCATCTTTGGATCGCCGCTGTCGGCGGCCCCGCTGGCCTTCGCCATCTGGTACGCCGTGTAGGCGATCCCGCCCCACAGAACACTGCGCTGGGCAATCGCTGCCGCCGACAGTCCGCCGCCTGCAACGTCCGAGGCGAAGCCGTCGAGGTAATCCATCTTGCCGGCTACCAGCTTGTCCACGAACGCATCGTCAGAGAGGCCGACCGAAGCGTCTTGGCCGGCAGCCAGGAGCAGTGCCCGCGCTTGGGTCACGAACTCCGATTCGTCAATGTCCTCATCCGCGAGACTCTGCGCCAGGTCCTCGATTTGCGCTGCGAGGCTCGCCGCCAACGCAAGTGCTACGGCGGCGGTCGTCTTCTTGGGAGCAACAAACACAACCGGCTCAGCGGTGAACGTCGTCATGCCGCTGCACCTACAAGTTGCCTTTGCTCGGAGCCCGCGGCCCGCGTATCGTTCTGCGCCTGTTGCGCCAGCACGGGATCAGCGGCGGTCACCGGCACGCCCGGGAGCCCAACGTCGGCCGCTTGCCCCTGGTCGTCCGCCGGAATGGAGAGGTCACGCACGGCGATACCGATCTGGCTGTCAATCTCGGCGCGCTGCTCTTCGTTGCGGATATAGCCGGCGCTGTTCAGCGAAGCGGTGGATGCCCAGATGGCGGCTTTGTCCTGCTCGTCTCCGGCGCCGAGGTCGCAGATTGGCGTCAGCAGGTCTGCGGCGCGGTCGCCATAGTTGTAGCGGACCCACGGCGTGAGCACGTCACGACGGTATGCCGTCTGCAGGCCAAGTTTACCCTGACGCACGATGATGCCTTGGACGTCCATGTGCACCTGCGAGGCTGCGCGGCTCTGATGCTCGCCCTCCTCCGTTGTTAACGTCTGCGTCAGGATCGCCTTCGTAATCTGCTGATCGCACTCGGCAAACGCTTTGTAAAACGCTTCACCGTTGCCCTGGCTCTGGATGAGCTGCACGATGGCGCCGTTCGGAAACACCAGGGCCGAGCTGTTCTTGAGCCCCATCAGCGTGGCGAGCATCTTCTGTTGCGGCGTGAGTTTGACCGGCACACTCGTACTGGGATTGCCGAGGTCATCGGTGTTCGGCGCATAAGTCGTGGACGGCGGCGTGTAGCCAATCGTGGAGGGCGTGGCGAACTGCGCCAGAAACTTCAGATAGTCGCCGTAAATCTGTTGCTTGCGGTTCCAAGGAGCGAAGCACGGCCGCAGCGTACTCGTGCCGCGGGGGTCAGAGTCAATCGGCCGCCAGGTGTAAGCAAAGAAGCGCTCACGCGGCAGTAGGTTAGCCACGGCTTGCGGGTCCGCGATGTAGCCGAGCAGCACCGGCAGTCCCTTGCCCGGCATGGCGCCGAGAATGCCGATGATATTCAGGTACGCGTCCACCACGTAAGCGGTCGAGCGCCGCGGCTTGACCTTGATATCGGTTACGCGAAGCTGGGATTTGCCGGAGAGTGACGGGCTTTTACCCCACTTGATTTCAGCAATCTTGTTGCCGAACGGGATCGCGTCGGCCATGTTCCAGAGCACGTCTGCCAACGGCGTCACGTACTGGCCCTGCATCCGTTCGGCTTCTTTGTGGATGCCGACCGCCAGCTCGTAGTCGGGATCGTGCTTGTCGGTGATTGCCGGTTGCAGCTCCATGCCGGTCTCGACAATCGAGGCTTTGAGTACGGTGATGGAGGCCGACACCTGCGAGTCGAGCAGCATCCGGCTGTATATGTCATCGCCAAAATCCGCAGTAACGTCATCAAAACTCCACGGGAGTGCTTTCGGAACGTTGGTATAGAACTGCGTCGGCGCGCCGGAGACGTACTCATGCTGGAGCTGCTCAAGCGTGGGCGCGGGCAGCCGGGGGATGGCCGACATCGGCATGGTGAGGCTGTTGGCGATGTTTGCGGGCAACAACAAAACCCTCGCTCGGTCGTTCAAGACGACGGTGAGCAAGGGCTCAAGGCCCATCTATACGGTTGGTTGGTGATTATCTAGCTAAAGGCATACACGCATATGCATTCACCTGTCAACTTCGCGCCAGCGCCGCGAGCTTCACCGTCTGGATTTCTCTGCAACTCCGGTTGTGACAGACGATCTCAATCCGGCCGTTTGCGTCGGCGCGAAACAGCAAACGCCCGCAGTCCTTACAGCGCACCTCGGTCAGTGCCATCGCTTCACCACCGCTGCCGGCCGCCGGCATATTCGGTGTACCGCGTCCGGTCGTTGGCCGACGCGGAATCAAAGTCTTCGTCTTGCACCTGTAGCATACCAAGCGCCCCGCTCACCGCATCCACCTGGTCATCGTGTGCTCCGCCCGGGAACGATTCAAACTCGTCAAGCAACGAGCCAATCCACGGACCACGCACCAGCTTGACGTTACCGGCCTGTGCTGCTGAACTGACTGGATTCGCCCGGACTTCCTTGCTGCCGGTGGTCTTGTTGCCTCGGAAGCTAAAGCCTATCAACACCTTACGCGCATAGTTGTCAATGGCGCCGACGCCTGACGCCCCCGGCTCCTGCTCCATCCAAACATCCACCGCCTGCCCGTCTAACTCCGCTGTCTGGCGAATTAACTGTTCAACCCCGAGCGGAGTTGTGCGTACCCGTCGAACGTCGCGAATGTAGTAGATGCCAGCTCGCTCCCCCATCAACGCTCCACATGTCCAGTCGGGGTCACGGCCCGGCTTCGGCTCCGTTGCGGCCAGATCCCAGTATCGCACCCATCGCAGTCCCGCCGGCGCTTCGCCCACGACCTCGAACCATTCGCGCCGAAACTTGGAACCGCTCTGATGGACTTCCCAATCCCCCTCTTCAAGCTGCGCCCGCGTGGTCGGGTCCAGTTCGGCCAGACTTTGGCGGTACTCGTCAACATCCAGATAGGGGTTATCAGCCAGCCGCGCCGGCACGAACACGCGTCCTGCAGACCGACCCTCGATCAGAAACCGCTGGCGCACCCATTCGTGGCCGACGCCGCCCGGATTGCTGGCGGCTCGCATGCGCAACGGTACATTGGCCGTTTCCAGGCGCCGAAGCCTGCTGAATAGGTAACGATATTGAACCTCCGAGAATTGCGTGAGCTCATCCCAGCCGATGAACTGCGCCTCTACGCCCTGGTAGCGGTAACGGTCGGCCTCGGCCTCCAGGTAGCCAAACGTAAGCGTTGCGCCGCTTGGAAACATCCATTGATGCTCATTGGCATTCCATCGCGCCGCCGTCCCGCCCAACCATGAACCTGCACGGTCCATCAACGCCCCTGGCAGCCTGAGGTCAGCATAGGTACGCCGGAACAGCAGCGCAGCGTAACCGGGGACATCGACGTACTGGAGCGCAGCCATGAGCAGCGCCGAGCTTTTGCCGCCGCCAGCCGCCCCACCAAACAGCGCCTCACGAACCGGCAGGGTCAGAAAGGCGGCCTGTTGTCCCGTAGGAGTCTGCGGAATCCAGTGATTCTGGATCACCGTCTTCTGCAGCCACTCCCAGCCAGCCCGATACCAGCCGTCCGAAGACTCTCGCGTACTCGTCATAGCCGATGTCATGCGTCACCACGACGGACCCGCCGCCCTTACCAGTCAATTCGAGGTTATCAGGAACCTTGCCATCGATGCGCTCGAAGATCAGCCGCATGGCGACCATATCACCGTTTAGAGCAGCGGTTAGGAGTGCAGCCACCAACAAATCACGGTTGCGCTCTCCGCCCGGAGTTGCACGACGCAACAGCAACGCCCGCAGTGCGACCGCCAGCGTGGCCGCAGTCTTCGGCCGGCCCCCCGGATTACCAGATTCACCCTTCTTGTATGGCATTAACTGATACACACGCTGTTTTTCAGTCCACCGCCTCCAGCGTCCTTCCAACCGCCTGTGGGGTCAACCGCTCGGCCGCTTAGCATCAATCGCCCTCAAGTGTATCGATAGTATCCATGACCTCGCGGATAGTGGTCGGCGCCTCCAACGCACGTGCCTCCTCGGGTGGCAAGTCACGAGTGGCGGGCAGGTCCATGCGCCGGGCCAGTTCGGTCACAATGGTTAGGATGCGAGTCGTTTCCTGTTCGGTCAACATATTTATTTGTAGATCTATTTTGGCCCGACGGTCAGCGAGCCGCGCCTGTAAATTCTGAGAGATGAGCACGAATGTCGCCAGAAAGATTGCCTCGAGCGAAACGATGACCGTCAGGAGCCCGAACGGATATGCGTCGAACATTGGAACGGGTAGCCCGCCGGCGTTCCAGACAATCCAGACCACGAAAAAGAGCGCATGAACGACGGCAAAGCCGATAGTACCGCTGAACTCGGCTAGCAGATTGGAGATATGGTCCGTGCGACTCAACGCGAGCCGGTCACGCTGCTCCAGGCGCACAATCTGCGCGACGTTATGTTCGAGCCCCTCGCTGGTCAACCGCTTGCCTTGCGCCGCGGGTAGAGGCGTCGGCGCTCCGTCGAGTCTGACGGCCGCTCCTTGCCCTGCTGCCCGTCGCGTGTGATCACCAGCGGAAGCGGCTCCAACACCGGCCTCCAGCCGCAGCAAAGGCAATACCAGCTAGGCGGTAAGTCTAAGTCATCGCGGAACAGCCGACGCGCCCCACAGTGCCCGCAACACGCCGGCCGCGGGGGCACGGCGTGTGACGGCGGTACCCACTCCGGACGCTTAGGCGCGACACGCTCGCCACGGGCACGGCCGGGCTGCACGTACCCCTCGGCCTTGCGGCGCAGAGCCAACGCCTGTTTGCGTGTGCGTTCGAGTTCGCGGCCCTCGTCGTCCAACCGTTGAGCCCAGCGCACATATGCTGCGCGTTTGCGGGCCCGCTCGCGTTCTCGGGCTTCGTCGTCATCCGAGCGGTTAGCTACCACGGGCGTGCAACCTCCAAGTAGTGCTGATCGCAGCACCGCTTTCCGAGCCACATCCAACTTTGACCAAGGCCATCCCGCTGCCAGTGCCCAGCGAAACACAAGAAATAGCAACGGAAGCCAATCCGGACAACTCCAGCTGCTATTGTCTGACTAGGCTCGCCGCCAAAGAGGAATGCCTGTTCTCGCTCCACCTGATCCCGGGTCATCCACGGTGGGTATCGTTCAGCGACCATCGGGCACCTCTCGCACTATCGACACGTCGCCATAGACACGCTCCACGCAGGCGTGGCGGCCGCAACCTGCCACATGAGGCTGGATGGACCCAGGCCTTCCGGGGAATGGGTCCACGCAGTCCAAAGAACCACGGAAGCGCAGCACCCATCCGTCATGCCCAGCCAACGCCTCGATAGCCCCCCGCTGTTGCTGACCGTCGAGAGCCACTCTGATATTCGCGCTCTCAGGCCAGGTGTCCAAGTATACCGACACGTGATGCTCACCCAACCGGAACCGAGACGGATTGAGCGTCCGGTCGGTGCATTCGCAACTGCACCCCGCTCTGGCCTCAAGCGCAGCCAAGTTCTCAGCCGCCATCGTTCCCCTCCAGCTCCCGTACCAGCGAGCGCACCTTCTCCAGCAGCGCAAGGATGTCCGCATCGCCCGTCTTGCCCATTGGCGCGCTTTCTGACTCGGCGGCCCAATCGCCGGCAATGTATTCCTGTAGGGCCTCAAGCGCGTGCTCAATCTCCGGTAGCAGAGCCAGCATAGCGTCAGGGGCTCTTGACCGAGGGGACGTGGCCGCCCCTCGTCGCTTGCCGTTTTTGGTCAGGTCCTTCGTCCGCGGACGAAGGAGCCCGCAGCGGGCACACTCAAGGACGACGTCGGAATATGTAACCACTCGCCAGTCGTGGAAACCGAAAATGCATTTCATACCGTCTCCCACTCGAAATCGGGGCCTTCCGAGCTTGTTACGCTCCGTATTACAGCGAACGTACCAGTCCCCCGTCGCCGCGAAGGTCTCTAGTGCGGCTTGGCACCCTCGCGCCCATTCTTCAAGTGCCAGCGTCATTCCAACAACAAGGCGGTCCCATTCCTCTCCGTTTTCAGCGACCATCGGGTACCTCCGGTCCGTCTCCCCGTCCGTGCTTGCGCCGCAACTGTCTGCCGGACTCCTGGCGTGCCTCCACGTCACGCAACCACGCTGCCCAGAAGCGGTTCCAATACCAGGCGTTCAGGGCCCTCCATAGGCTATTCACGTAACATCTCCGCGAGAGAGTTGATCAGTGCCGCCCGTGCAGCATAGGTGTCGCACCGCTGGCTGCGCAGATCAACCACGATCTCCAGGAGCTTCGCCCGCACTTCCGCGTCCATCACGTCGTCTCGCCCACGTCCGGCCACTGCAGCAGGCCGCGGTCCTCCAGCTCGAACAGCACCCACCGCAGTAAGGCGCTCACGCCCTCGGTGTTCCAGCGCGGCCCAACGGCGGGATCATCGGTTGCCGCATCGAGCAGCGCTCCCGCCCGCGCGGTGATACTCATACCAGCCAACTCTGCGTTCGTTGATTTCATGGGCTCTCCTCTCTCTCGATGCAGTCGGGGCAAGTCCAACGCTCGCCGTACTGCGCCCCGACCGGCGCCGGCTGCTTGCACCACCACTATCCGCCTACCTCGAATCGTTAACCTCAAGCGTAGCCCCCAACAGGATAGGCGAAGCGCTTGTCCGGGTGCAAGTCGTACCGCGATGCGTAACAGTTCGAACGCCGCTTACTACTACTCTTTGAGTAGTAGATCTTAAACCGCGCGCGCGGGCGCGTTCATTTGTATACCGAGGCGTAACAGGGTGTTACGGGTGTTACGCATGGCCCCAAACTCAGCGTAACAGCCGGTGTTACGCTTGTTACGCTTGTTACGCTTCATTTATATGTGCCCTCGCTCGCCAGCCGGCCCCAACGCATCGTTCGCCCGTCCTGAATGGCAACGAACTTGTCTTTGTGCCTGTTCAGAATCACGCGAATCTGTGCGGCCTTCATCGTCACCCCGCTCGCTTCCAGCGCCCGCTGAACATCCTCAACGAGCATCGGCCCCCGGTTCTCGCTCAAGATGGTGTCAATCTGATGCGCCTGGCCCAGCCGAGGGAACATCCCCGGTACGTCGTTCAGGTCCATGCTTTCGTAGTGGACCGATAGCAGCGCATCGCCTTCCCCGGTTACAAACTCGACGCCATACGCCCGCCGTCCGAGTGACTTGACATTGTTGCTCTTACGATTCTGTAGCACCACGACGGCGGCTTCATCACCTCCTTCCTCTGCCTTCTCCATGCTCCAGGTCAGCCGCGCCGCGTTGGGCGTGAACACGGACCCGAACGGCTTGGACGGGCTTGCAGTGGTGCCCACTGATCCCGCGCCGTTCTTGGTCACATGGTCAATCCCCAACCAGGGGATGCGCAGCTCGCGCGCGGCATTAAAGAGCTTGAGCGTCGTCTCCGCGCTCTCCGGTTCTCCACCACGGGCCAGCGCGAGCGAGTCCACGATCATGAGGCCAACCTCGTATTGGCCGATGTAGCGCCGCAGTGCGTTCGTGCTCTCGGCTAGACTCGCAGACTGCCGACGATAGAGGATTGGCAATCCGTCGCCCGCCTCATAGATGCCCGCGCCCGCCTCAATTGCCCGCAGCCTTTCCGCGTGCGTCTCCGCGTCCGATTCCCAGTCGAGGTAGAGCACCGGCGCTCGTGCCGGCGCCGGACCGCCAAAGATGTTAACTCCGTGGGCAACTGCCACCGCAAGCGCCAGGCCGAACAGCGATTTACCGGAACCTCCATCTGCGAACAGTACCGTAGGGCCGCCGTACTCAATCCACGGGTGATAGAGCCAGCGCGTCCCCTGGCGGTCCGGAACGGTGTGCAATTCCACGACCGGTTCGCCCTCGCGGTAGTGCTGAATCGCATCGTGACAGAGCAGTGTAAGCACGTCCGCCCATTCGAGATCATCCTGTTTCACCTGTAGCGACCGCGAGAGGGTGGTGTGAGCCTGCGCCGATAGTAGGTTGAGCTTTGTCTGACTCAGGATTCCCGGATGTGGCTGCCGACTCGTCTCGACTATCACCTCGGCTGTTAACTCGCCGCCGCGCGCTTCGTGGAAGCGGTCAAATGTGATCTGCCATTCCTGCCGAGCAGAGCAGTAAACCGAACGGTCGGGTTCGTAGGTCGTCAAGACGCCAGCAAGCGCATTCACGCATCGGCACCTCTCAGCAGTTGGCGCTCTCGCTTGGCAGGCAGAGACTTGGGCTTGGCAACTGTCCGAGAAACTCGGACAGTTGCCGGCTTCGGCACCCACGGCGCCGGCACGCCAACAGTCCGATGACACCCGCGGCAGTGAGGGTTACCGTCCATGTCGTACGCTGCGTCGCCACTGGCTTGCACGACCACGCCGCAGATGCATTCCCGGATCGTGGCGAGCGTCTCGGCCTCCGAGAACATCGACGCCGGTGCGGAGAGTCCGCACCGGCAATGACGGTGAGCCGCCGTAGCAGGCGCCGCGGCGGTTGGTGTCAGCGGGAAGACTACTGAGTGTTCGGTCACTGTGCGCCGTTCGCCTCAAACCGCTCAACGTCAAAGCGTCCGAATCCCTGGGAACGCAGCGCCCCGAGTCCATTTTCCTCGGCATGATTCCAGATCTCTGGCCAGTCGGCCGGCTTGATCTCGTCATGCAACACGATCACCTCGAACTCAATCCGTGGACGTTCCACGAACTCGATATAGGTCAGATTCGATTGCGGCCCTTTGGGCCCCGAGACGTGACCGATGAATAGCTCGATACCACTCGGTTCCCTGAGGTGCCCGATAGTCACTGATCCGCCGTCGAAGTAAATCCGATCCGGATTGACGAATACGCGCTCAGCGAAGAACGAGCGTGGCCCCTTCTTGGTTACGCCCCAGCGCTGTCCGGCGAAGAGGATGTTGACCGACTCCTTTAGCATCGCCTTGACCTGACGCGACTCGAGAAACAGACCACCGGTATCGCGTTTGAAGCCGTTGGTCTGCTTTTCGCCCGCAATGTCTGCGAGCGCCTTTTCGGCGTCCTCCTCGGCAATGGACACGTCGTGCCCCAGTTCGCTGAGCGTGCGCCGGACCATCAGCGCAAAGTCGCGCCCCTGGTCCGTGCCGATACTTTTCTTGATCCAGCCCTCAATGATCTTCGGGTCTTTCGGTACGCCGCCCATCAAGCGGTCCCGGATTTGCAGCGTGGCGTGGTAGCTGGTGAACGTTGTCGAGTCCTGTTTGAAGATGCCCATGATGTCTGTCCTTTCGTGCGGTCGTTAAGTAACGGGTTGTGGGGGCCCGGTCCGAGTTGGGGCGTCGTTTGGTACTGTGCTGGCCCGCGCTGACCTGGGTCGTGCTGGGATGGCAAGTCGAAATGTTGTGGGTCGGGTAGCCAGGGATTGAGTAGTCGAAGCGGGGAGAGCCGGTGTGCTGAGGCGCGAGTGGAGACGGTTGGTCGAAGCGAAGGGCGCAGTGGTGGGAAGAAGTGACGGGTCGAAGTGAGTAGGCCAGGGATGTGCCGGCGTGGCAGGTCGAAGAGGCTAGGAGCGGAACGACTGGGGCAGACCTGGACCGGGACGTCGAAGAGGCACGATCTGAGCCGGATCGGATGGTCGCAACGTGATGGGAAGCGACCGGACTGAGCCGAGCTGGCATGTCGAAGAGCGCGGCGCTGGGCCGGACTGGGGGGACACGGGCCGTGTAGGACCGTCGCAGCGGGTCGGCCAGGGATGAATCGGCGTGACAGGTCGAAGAGAACGGTGCGGATCTGACTGGGCGTGGGCTGCTGAGGACAGGGGCGAGCTGTCGAATAGGCCAGCGGAGAGCAGTCCTGGTATGCGGTGAATAGTCGATTAGCGGCATGATTAGGCAGCCTCGCCGCGTACAATGCTGGTCCATATCTGCGTCAGCTCGGACCCGTTGAACCTTTCGCCGATCGTTTGCCCGCCTTCCAACCGAGCCTTAATTGAACGCAGGAACGAGACCGTTTTCAGTTCCGTGTAAGCCCGCTGTTCCCGTTCGGCGATGGCAGCGTCCAGGTCTTGAATGGTCATATCCATCAACTTCAGATGTCGGTCGCCGATGTGCTCCAGCCACGCATCCCAGCGGGAACGCTTGGTAAGCTGTTTCGGATCGTCCGGCGCTTCGTCATGCGAGACGGTCATGCGACTTGCGGCAGCCACCCGCTGCGCCGACTGGTAAGCAACCGTGTAGACCATCATGCCGATCGCCTCCTTGAGG
>DAINCT010000061.1:0-13270 GCA_036732245.1 Chloroflexota bacterium
AACTACAAGCGCGCTCGATTGCCGATTGGACACGAGTAACGTCGTTGTTGGTGCAAGCGCCAGCGGCCATTGCGGTGCTTCGCGGGCCTGACTACGTGTTCGAGTTGGCAAATCCGCTGTACGAACTGATGGTGGGGCGAAAAGCCGAAGAACTGCTCGGCCAACCTGGGCGTCTAGTACTTCCGAAGGTGACGGATGGACGAGTGTGGGGTGCCCTCGAGCGTGTTTACTCTACCGGAGAGCCATTTTCCCAGCGAGAAGTAGAGGTCCCGGCAGCGCAGGGAGGCGATGGTCCCCAAGAATCGCGCTGGTACAACGTGGTAAGTCAACCGACGTTCGCGCGTGATGGCACGGTGGATGGCATTTTCATACATGCGGTGGAGGTCACGGAGCAGGTACAGGCGCGTCACCGGGTGGAGGAACTCGCAAGTGAGTTGGAATCGGAGCGTGCGCGACTGAGTCTCGGCCAGAGAGTGGGGAAGATCGGCACGTTCGATCGCGACGTTTTGACCGGACAGGTGATCTGGACCCCGGATCTCGAAGCGCTGTATGGATACGAGCCCGGAGAGTTGCAAGACCACGGTCGAGACTGGCTGTCCATGGTCCACCCCGATGATCGCGCCACGGTCCGGGACTCCATCGCGCACTCCATGTCGGGACGACAACCCATTCATATCGAGTTCCGGATCATGCGGAAGGACGGGTCTGTCGCATGGATCCTGGCGGATGGCATGGTGCTGTACCGTGACGACGGGTCGCCACGACGCGTGATCGGCGTGAACGTAGACATAACGGAACGGAAACAGGCCGAAGACAATCTGGTATTCCTGTCCAACGCCAGCGCCCTGCTTTCGACTTCGCTTGACTACGCGACAACCTTGAACACGGTGGCCGGCCTAGCCGTACCGAACGTGGGAGATTGGTGTTCGATCGAGATGCTCGACGCAGAGGGAGAGTTGCAGTCGGTGGCTGTCGCGCATAAAGATCCGGAAAAGGTGGAGTGGGCGCGAGAACTGCGGGCCCAAACTCCTACTGATATGTCTGCGCTTCAGGGGCTACCGCTGGTCCTACGTACGGGAAAATCGGAGTTGTACCCACTCATTACGGATCAAATGTTGAGGGCCATGACGCTGGATGAGCGCGAATACTCGCTTGCCACCGGTCTCGGCATGACGTCCGCCATGATCGTGCCGATCTGGTCGCGCGGCATGCCGATTGGTGGGATCACGTTTGTAACTACGGAATCGCGCCGACGTTATTCCGAGACCGACCTCGCTATGGCCGAGGAATTAGCCAGTCGGGCATCCCTTGCGATCGACAATGCTCGACTGTATCAACAGGCCCAAACCGCACTTACTTTGCGTGACGAGTTCATCTCGATCGCTTCGCACGAACTCAAGACTCCGGTCACAAGTCTAAAAGTGTACGCGCAGATGGTGGGACGGCAGGCGCAAAGGAAGGGCGATGTCGCGACCGCCCTCCAGCTTTCGAAGATGGAAAATCAGGTGGATAAGCTCACGAAGCTCATCTCTAATCTACTGGATGTGTCGAAGATTGAGGCGGGAAAGCTCGAATATGTAACCGAAACGTTTGACCTTGTGGAGCTGGTGAGAGAGGTTGCAGAGAGTCCGAAAGCGATTGACGAGACTCACGTCGTCGCGGTCGAAGCGAGCGAACCGATCGTACTTTCCGCGGACCGAGATCGCATCGGACAGGTCATTCTCAATCTGATCACCAATGCCATCAAGTACTCGCCCGATGCCGAGCGCGTTGAGATTCGGCTGATCCAGGAGGGCGCTACCGCTACCGTCGCCGTCCGCGATTTCGGAATTGGCATTGACCCGCGCTTTCATAACCACGTGTTCGATCGTTTTTTTCAAGTCGCGGATCCGCAGGAACGAACCTTCCCAGGACTTGGCATGGGCTTATACATCTCACGAGAGATCGCCCGCCGTCATGGCGGTGACATCACCGTGGCCAGCAATAAAGGTCAAGGTTCAACTTTCTCGCTGTGTCTATCGAGTGAAGGCGGCGTTCCGATCGACGCACCATGACGAAGCAGATTCTGGTGGTAGACGACGATCTGGACATCCTGGATGCCATCGAGTGGATGTTGGTCGACGCGGGATATGAGGTGAGAACTTCCGATAAGGGAGACTCCGCCGAGAATCTGCGAAGCACTAGTGGCGGTCTGCCCGACTTGATTATCCTGGACGTGCTCCTTTCGGGGAAGGATGGCCGGACAATTTGCAAGTTGCTGAAGAGCAGGCCCGACACACGGGGCATCCCGATCGTCATGGTCTCGGCGCATCCGAGTGCGGCCGGCTCAGCGCGAGCGGTTGGTGCGGATGACTTTGTATCCAAACCATTTGACATCGACGTGCTTCTGGCCGCGGTGGAACGCCACCTACAGTAGGTCCTCGATCAGGGCGCGGGCTCCATCAGGGTGTGTCCGACATTTACACGGACGCGTCGACCTGACGCGTTGGCCGACGTTCTAGAATCACATATCTCTTTGATGGGGGCGCTTCATGGCCGAACAGCCACGCGTGCGGTGGGGGATTCTGGGCGATGCCGCGATCAACGACGCATTTATTCCCGGAGTTCAGGCCGCTTCGAACAGCGAACTCGTAGCCCTCGCAAGCCGGCGACCGGAGGCCGGTGGTCGAGCCGCCGCTCGATGGTCGATCCTAAAGGTGCATGGCTCGTACGAGGAACTTCTGGCTGACAGTCAGATCGATGCCGTGTACATTCCATTGCCAAATCACCTGCATGCGACCTGGACCGTGCGTGCCGCCGATGCCGGCAAACACGTGTTATGTGAGAAGCCACTCGCACTGACCGTGAGCGAGCTTCGAGACATACAGCGAGCAGCGGGTCGTAATAACGTTCAGGTCATGGAAGCGTTCATGTATCGCTTCCTGCCGCGCTGGCGAAAGGCCGAAAGAATGGTTTGGTCGGGCGCGATCGGCGACCCGCGTATCGTGCGGATCGGATTTGCCTTCTACCATCCGCCGGCCGGGTACAACATTCGGTTCGATCCCCAGGTGGGCGGAGGCATCATCTGGGATATGGGCTGCTACGCCGTCAACATGGCACGCATGCTCTTCCGCGCCGAACCGATCTCCGCGTACGCCGCGCCGCACAGCCGCCCTGGGGCCGAGGTGGAGACGTCCGTCGAAATGATCTTGCGATTCCCCGACGACCGCTCCGCTCTCGGCCACGTCAGCTTCGACTATTCAAACCCGTACAGTCAGGCGGAAGTCGTAGGAACCGAGGGTTGGATCTCGCTTCCCGGGACGGGGTTTAGGCGGGAGCCGGCCACCTACCTGTTACATCATCACTACGACGATCCGGACGACGAAATCTTCCTGCATAAGGCTGAACCGGAGACCGAGCGCTTTCCGTTGACCGACCCCTATCGCTTGGAGACAGAGCACTTCGCCGACGCCGTTCTCGGCAAAACTCCACTGCGATACGGTCTCGATGATGCGATGTACAACACGCGCGCGTTACTTGCTCTGCACGAGTCGGCCCGCACGGGTAAAGAAGTCTCGATCGGCGCATGAATCGATTCGCCGGGGCTGGACGCCGTGCGGTCCTTCGCGCGTTTCAGGTTGAAGAGTCGCCCGCCGGTTCGTGCCCGCCGTGAGAGCAGCCCTCTTCATTACCTGTTTCAATGACACCTTGTTTCCCGAAACCGGTCAGGCGATGGTGCGTCTGTTCGACCGGCTCGGGTACCCCCTCGACTTTCCGCTGGAGCAAACCTGCTGCGGACAAATGCACTTCAACACGGGATATCAGCGTGAAGTCGTTCCTCTGGTGCGTCGGTTTATCCACGCGTTCGAAACATACGATGTAATTGTCTGCCCCTCTGCCTCGTGTGTTGGGATGGTGCGCGACTACTACAGTCGAATCGCCGAATTGTCAGGCGACCGCGCTTTGAGCTCGGAAGTGGCGTCGATATCGTCCCGAGTCAGAGAACTCAGTGAATTCCTGGTGAGCGACGCGCACCTGGAGGATGTCGGAGCGTACTTCCCACACCGCGTTACCTACCATCCGACCTGTCACTCCCTCCGGGTACTTCATGTGGGACAAGCGCCGCTGCAGCTGTTGCGCGCGGTTCGCGGGATTGATCTGGTCGAGTTGCCTTCCGCCGACGAGTGTTGCGGCTTCGGCGGCACTTTCGCTCTCAAGAATGCTGATGTCTCCAGATCCATGCTTTCCGACAAATGCCGCCACGTGCTCGAAACCGGGGCGGAGGTGTGTACCGCTGCCGACAACTCCTGTCTCATGCACATCGGGGGCGGTCTGCATCGTGAGCGAGCCGGCGTCCGAACCATGCATCTCGCCGAGATATTGGCCGGTGCGCCGTGACCCAATCGCCCACGTTCCAGGAAGGCGCTCGCGTTGCCTTGCAGGATGCCCAGCTGCGACGGAACCTGCGGGCCGCCACACACACTATTCGCGCGAAACGCGCAGCGGTGGTCAGCGAGTTGCCCGATTGGGAAGAGTTGCGTGCCGCCGGACGCGACATCAAGGCGCACACGATGCGTCACCTCGATCGCTATTTGCTGGAACTGGAGGCCTCGGTCCAGCGCGCCGGTGGGCAGGTGCACTGGGCCGCGGACGCCGACTCGGCGAACCGGCTGGTAATCGAGCTGGTTCGCCGCGCCCCAGCGCGGGAGGTCGTCAAGGTGAAGTCCATCACCAACGACGAAATTGGTCTGAATGCTGCCCTCGAAGGAGCGGGCATCGTCCCGATTGAAACGGATCTGGCCGAGCTGATCATCCAGCTCGCGGGAGAATCATCGTCGCACATCCTCGTACCTGCGATTCACAAGAATCGCGCCGAGATCCGACAGATCTTCGAGGTGCATCTCGGCATAGATGTGCCATCCGACGAGCCGGCAGCACTCGCGGAAGTGGCTCGTCAATATTTGCGACGGGCGTTTCTGCGGGCGCAGGTCGGGATATCCGGGGCGAACTTCGCGATCGCCGAAACCGGTTCGGTCGCGATTTTTGAGTCGGAGGGCAACGGCCGAATGTGTCTCACGCTGCCTCGCGTACTAATCACCGTGATGGGCATAGAAAAGGTCATTCCGCGCTTCCAGGACTTCGAAGTCTTTGCCCAACTCCTGCCGCGGTCATCTACCGGCGAGCGCATGAACCCGTACACCTCGATCTGGACCGGCGTTCACCAGGGCGATGGGCCGGAAGACTTTCACCTGATACTTCTGGACAACGGGCGTACCAGCGTACTGGCGGATAAGTTGGGACGGCAGGCACTTCATTGCATTCGGTGTAGCGCTTGCCTCAATGTGTGTCCGGTCTACGAGCGTACCGGAGGGCACGCGTACCACTCGGTCTATCCAGGCCCGATCGGCGCCATCTTGACTCCCCAATTGATCGGGATCGAGCGAGCGCCGTCACTCCCCTATGCATCCACTCTTTGTGGCGCGTGTTACGACGTGTGCCCGGTCAGCATCAATATCCCGGAGGTCCTGACCCATCTGCGAGGACGCGTAATACGCGCGAAGCAGAAGACGTTGCGCGGTCGAGCGGATCCGGAGAACGCCGCGATGCAAGTGATGGCTAGGGTGTTTCGAGATCGTCGACTGTATGAGCGGGCACAACGGGTAGCACAGACCGGCCAGCGGCCGTTTATTCGCCACGATTCGATTCCCTGGCTACCTCCGCCCTTCAATGCCTGGACAGCCGCCCATGACATCCGTCCCGTGCCGGCGCAATCATTTCGCCAGTGGTGGGTCTCCGAGCGGGACAACGCCCGGTGAACGATCGTGATACCGTGCTCGCGCGCGTGCGCCGTGCCCTGGCTAACGATTCTAGTGCGCCGGTGATCGACCCGGCGCGAGCGTACCGTCAGACGAGCAATGAAGATCTCGACGAGCGAGTCGCGCAGTTCGTACAGCGCGTCAGTGAATATCACGCCTCGGCCCAGGTGGTGACTCCCGAAAGTCTCACGAGTGCCATTGCGTCGGCGTGCCTTCGCCGGTCGGTGCGGTCGCTGGTCGTACCGGACGATGTTCCTCCCGAATGGTGGCCCGAACGTGTGCAAATCGAGCCTGACAGCCGACTGGAGCCTCTCCCGAACGAGCGATTGGATAACAGTGACGGGGTTCTGACCGGATGTGCGCTCGGCATAGCACAGACCGGAACCATCGTTCTCGACGGCGGGGTCTGCCAGGGGCGCCGCGTCATCACGCTCCTCCCCGACTATCACCTGTGCGTGATCCGAGAGGAGCAGATCGTTGGACTTGTGCCCGAAGCTCTGAGAATCCTCCAAACCACACATCCCGAATCGCCGCGCCCCTTCACCTTCGTGTCCGGGCCCTCCGCAACGAGCGACATTGAACTCAATCGGATCGAGGGTGTACATGGTCCACGCACGCTGGAAGTCCTGGTCGTGACGGGTTCCTGACGCATCCATGCGGCGATGGGGTACTGCTCGACAGGAAGCAACGTTCCGAACGCGGAGACGTTGCGCTGTCGTCGTGCGCCACCTCGCTGGTCGGCTTGACTCGAAGACGCTGGCCCGATTACACGCGCACTGCGCCGTGATCGGCAATAAATCCCTGAATACGGCTCCAGGCATCGGCCGACGCGGTAGCAAATTCGGCGGCTTTTTTATCGAAGAAGCTGTGGGGGGCTCCCGGATACACCACGATCTCGTGCTCCAGGCCCGACCGGTCCAACGTCTCGTCGAGTCGATCTAGGTCCGCCTGAGGAATGCCCTGGTCCGCGCCGCCGAATAGTCCAAGTAAGGGAGACTCAATACGCTCCGCGAATCCCAGCACCGGAGTCACCGCGCCCCGGGAGCGAGTCAGCCCGGCATAAAATCCGATGACTCCCTGTAGCCCAAGTCCCAGTGTCCCGGCGTAGAAGGACAGTGAACCCCCCATACAGAATCCTACGGTATACGTCGGCACGTCCGTTCCCTCTCCGGCCCGAAGACGCCCGACGGCGGCCGCGAGGTCCTGCTGGAACGTGTCGGTCGTCATCTGTTCGACATGCGGCATGTAATCGAATGAATCGTCGCGCATATCGTCCGGGGCGCTCCGTGCGAAATAGTCGACGACGATGGCTCGTGTGCCCACGTCGGCGAACCGCAGTGCCAGTTCTCGATAGAAGTCGTGCAAACCCCGAACATCAGGGAGAATAACGACCTGCCCCACCACCGGACCGCCTGACGTGGCCAGAAACGCCTTGACCTCCGAGCCGTCGGCTGCCTGCAGCGCCACATCCTCCCCGCGAGCAGTGCTTCCATTTGAGAGCGGCATGGGAGGGTGCGAGTCGTCGTCAAAACACATAGATCAGCCTCCTTGAATTCGGTGTGATCTAGGGTCGCCATCGCTGCCGCGAATACTGCGAAGCGCCTCCTCTATCCTAACCACTGTGGTCTGCCTGTCCGGAGAGCGCGCTGGACCATGGCTTACCCACCGGGTCTCTGGTCCGGTGGAACGCGGACATCCTGGCACAATGGTGGATTACTCGCCTCCAGCAATTGGCGCGATTGCCTCACTCGGTCGGCCGGCGACCGACTGGCGAGAACGGTTGCACGACCTACTTCGAAGTGGTGAATCGGACAGGAGGGGGCGGGGCGATAGTGAGGATACTCCTGGTCGTGGACTCGCTCGAGGTCGGGGGAGCCGAGCGGCATGTCACCGATCTCGCGCTGTCGCTGCACTGCTCAGGCAACGATGTCGCCGTCGCATGTGCCTCAGGAGGACCACTGCTGCTCGAATTACAGGCGGCCAACGTACCGGTTCACGTACTCCTTGGTCGACCGGTCAAGCACCGCGTCGCTCTCCGCTTTGCACGCAAACTGAGAGAGGTCCTGAGAGATGGAGACTATGACCTCGTTCACGCGCACCTGTATTCCAGCGCCGTGGCGGCTGCCCTTGCCACTATCGGCACCGATTGCGCCCGGGTTGTCACCGTACACTCTGAAGGTCTATGGCAAGGGAGAATCGCACGCGCCATCTCTGGACGGGTGTACCGCGCGGCGGACGTACTGGTCGCAGTCTCCGAGCCAATCGCCCGGCACCTGAGGGTCCGATACGGGATTGAGATTGAGCGAGCCGTCCTTATTGCGAATGCCGTCCGTCTCGCGGAGGTCTCGGAAAGCAATCGGGATGAATTGCAGTCGGGCGGTGCACCGGTGGTGGGCATCGTGTGTCGCCTTCACCGCGATAAAGGCGTGGACGTACTGCTGGATGCGATGGCCGGCGTTCTTTCCCGGCATCCCCACGTGCGAACGGTCGTGATCGGAGATGGCCCGCAGCGAAGCGCTTTACAGCGAAAGGCTCGCGTGCTTGGCCTGAGTGATCGAGTGCATTTTCTCGGTTGCAGACCGGGTGCTCGCAGCCTGATTCCCTCATTTGATCTGTTGATCGTTCCGTCCCGCACGGAAGGATCGCCATTGGTCGTACTCGAAGCAATGGCTGCCGGGATCCCGGTAGTCGCCAGCCGTGTCGGCGGAATCCCGAACCAAATCAGGCATGGCCTGGACGGGCTGCTTGTGACTCCGGACAGGCCGAGTGAACTCGGAGCGGCAATCGACCGACTGTTGAGCGATTCGACGATGCGAAAAGCTTTAGGGCAGGAGGCAAGACGGCGATCGGCTCACCGATTTCCGTACCGCACCCTTCTCGATGACATTGAACGTGTATACACGGAAGCCCTCGCACGAAGCGCTTCACGTACCACCGTTTGGCGATGACGCACGACCTCTCCCTACCCCAATGCCGAAGATCTGCCTGCAAGGTACACGGCGTCTTATTCGAATCTCAGGCGGCGCTGCTTCAATGGCTGGTACGCAGTTTGACGAATAGCATTGCCGGCGGCAGGGAATGATACTGGGTCCAATCATCGTGCAGTATGACTGACGCGTCCTTGCGCGCCGATGTGGACGCGGTCGATCTGCCGGCCATCTGGAAGCAAAGCAATCGATCGGCACGGCGCGTCGCAGCCTGGATCTTATGGCTGCTTTTTGTCGGCAACGCAGCAATAATCGTTTGGTTGTGGGGTCAGGGTGGAGGAATCTCCGCCGTCAAAGATCCGGCTACGTTCTTCACCAGTGTCGGCCGAGTGACCGGCCTGCTGAGCGCCTATCTAGCTCTCGTTCAAGTACTGCTCCTGGCGCGCCTTCCCTTTCTCGAGAGGCTCGTTGGCTTCGACTCCTTGACCATCTGGCATCGCCGTAATGGCAAGGCAGTGCTCTATCTGGTGGTGGCGCATGTCGTATTCATTACGGCCGGGTATGCCATGCTGGACAAGCTCTCCATCCTCGGCGAAGCTACGAGCTTGCTCGGCAACTACCCTGGAATGGTTGCCGCCACGATCGGCACGGCTCTTTTGATTGTGGTGGCGGTCGGTTCATTTGTCATCGTTCGGTCCAGGCTCCCGTACGAGGCCTGGTATGCGGTGCATCTCACGGCGTATGCGGGCATTGCACTGGCCTGGGTACATCAAATTCCAACCGGGAATGAATTTATCCTGCGGCCCGCGGCAACCGCCTACTGGACCACTTTGTACGTGGCCACGTGGGTGTTCCTTGTGATGTTCCGAGTAGCACAGCCCATCTTCCGGGCGTTCTGGCATCGCATGCGCGTCGCCGAGGTGATTGTCGAGGGACCAAACGTGGTGTCACTCCACATTACGGGACGTCGGCTTGAGCGGTTGCAAGTTCGCGCCGGTCAGTTCTTTCTCTGGCGTTTTCTTTCGCGAGGCCGCTGGTGGGAGTCGCACCCATTCTCCCTCTCTGAATCTCCAGATGGCACCTCATTCCGCATCACCGTCAAGGCCTCGGGCGACTTCACCCGTGAATTGGGAGGTCTACGGCCCGGAACCATGGTCGTGGCGGAAGGACCGTTTGGGGTATTTACCGATGCAGTGCGTCGCCGCGAGCGAGTCGCTTTGATCGCCGGAGGTATCGGCATCACGCCGGTGCGAGCCCTGGCCGAGGAAATGGCGGGCGATGTGGTAGTGATCTACCGAGCCATCCGCGAGGAAGATATTGTCTTCCGCGCCGAGCTGGACCAACTGGCGCTCGAGCGTGGGCTGACCATTCACTATGTCATCGGTCATCACTCGGCTCCAAAGGGCGAACGCATCATGTCGCCCGAGCACTTGCAGGAACTCGTGCCGGACATCGTGGAACGAGATATATATATCTGCGGCCCTCCCGGTATGGCTCGTTTCCTCGAGCGGAACGTGCGGGCGGCGAATGTCCCTCGGAGCCATATCCACATCGAGCGTTTCGCGCTTTGATCCGGCTAGGCGGTCCTCAGGACTTGCCCTGCGCCGACTGGTCGTTGGATATCAAAGCATCAACCACCGGTCCAATTTGTCTCATTTCCACTTGCCGTCGCTGGGTGTCGGTCGCCGAAGGCTGTACGAGCGCTTCCGTCAGTGCGTGTCCTTCCATGCCGGTTGGCGCAACGCCCATGTCGGTTAGAACCGTGGGCGCGATGTCCTCGAGCTGCACCGGATTGGAACTCACCACGCCCGGCACGATGCCGGCGCCCGAAAGGATAAGAGGGATTGACTGCGCTTGCCACGTGTTTCCGCCGTGATCCGCTTTCCAATTGGATTTAGGATCGGAAAACGAGGCACCCGGAGCTCCGAAAGCGACCACCGACGGTTCATGTCCGTTCAGCAGAGCGCTCAATAAGTACTGATTGGCGGTCTCCATCGCCGGTGTCACATTCGATCCGTTGGCAGCTACGTAACTCGGCTTGCCGCTCGCGGTCACCAGGTAGTAAGCGGAAGCAATGCCCGGATCGTGCGCGTTCATTATGTTTTCCGCCACCATCTGCGCCTTGTTCGGATCTGCCAGCCACACGTAATCGCCCGTACTTGACGCGATGTCGGGTGCCGTGGTGCCGGCCTGCGTAACGGCGTTGCTGACCGTGGTGGCCGGCACAAATCGGCTAATCGGCATCATGCCGTGATCTGCCGTGATTACGAACAGTGTTTGATCGAGGATGCCGGCCTTTCGATAGGCATCCTCGATTGCTCCCAGATCACTGTCGAACACTTTCATATCGGTAATCACTTTGGCGGAGTCAAGATTGCCGCCGTCCACGTGCCCGAGCGGCCAGTCGAACTCGGGATAGTTGACCAGCAGCATACGCGGCTGCATCGCTTTCACGAGGCTCAGCGCCATCTGTGTGGCGAGGTGATCCTCCTGTCCATCCTTGAGCGTGATGCTTGGCAACGTCAGAGCCGGATCATTCAAAACCGAGGCCGGCGGTGTATGTCCCGGCACCGCGACCGGCACGTAATGGCCTGCCGGATCCCCCTGGTAATACACGATCGCGTCGGCGGACGGACCGCCGAGTGGGGCCGCCGCATAGTACTTGTGTCCGGAGAGCGCCACGACCCGTGCGGAAGGGAACTTCTTCTTGTACAGGGATCCGAGGGTCGGCGCGTGCGAATCTTGCATCAATTGTTCGACGGTTCCCATCTGGTCGGGCGAAAAGAGGCTATATCGGCTCGTGGTATTTGCCCAATCGAACCCCAGCAGTCCGTCTTTATCTGGGCGAGAGCCCGTCGCGATCGTCGCGTGGCCGGAGGGTGTTTCGCTTTCGAGAATCCCGTCGAATGCCTCGGTGTACTGAGTCCCCGATGCCCGCAGCGCGTCGACATGGGGCAATGCCGTCAGGCCGAAGTAATCCGGCCGTGCGCCGTCCAGAACGAGCAATACCAGGTACTTTGGCGTCACCGGGGCGAGCCCAAGGAGGCGTGTCGATGGCAGCGCGGCAGCGGCCGATCGATCATGCAGGACCTTGGCCGCGCCTGCTCCGATCACGGAAGCAAACGTTAGATAAAATGCGCACAGCAGCGCCAGGCGGGCGGTCGGCCCCACTCTACTCTGCCGTCGAGCCTGTTGACGCCGCCTTTCCCAGACCGATTTGGTGCGTTGGTCCGGGCTCGTAGTTGCAAAATCTTCGCTCGTGTATCGTCGTGACCGTGGTCCGTGACGCGAGCGGGAGGCGTTACTGGGCTTCAATGACGCCTCGAAGGCCGACGATGGATTTGCGCGTGGCGGCGGGAAACTTCACCGCAAGTCTGACCGCAGCAGAGATGTACTTCTTCAACCCGGACAGACCCGCAGGTATCCGGGGAGCCGAGAACGACATGCGAAGTGGTTTGCATGCTGTCTTCGGACGAAGGTGATTCGAATGAGGTTGAAACGCGTCGACATGACGGTACTGCTGCTGCCCTCCACTCAATGTCTTCAAACAGGATACCGTGCATGGTCTGAGACGTGTCTGAGAATCGCTTGAATCTACAGTTAACCTAATAAATCACGATTCCAAGTCTTTTCGTGCTGAAGTGCCTGCCGGTTTCCCGGTTGGAACTGCACTCCCCATGCTCAGCCCCTCGCGATCGAGCCGATTGCGAGGGGCTGTCCACGGGTCGGTTGGAGAAGAGTTCGCTTACGAAGCCATGGACGACACCGCGGCTGCCAGGCCGCTGACGAGGGGAGTTCCCCAACCGGTGACGGCGTCCCAACCGGGTTTCGCCCCATACGCCCCGTTGCTCCCCGACGTGATGTCGGTGAACGCACTGCTATACGCACTCGAGTTGCCGATTCGATACAGATACGACGGAGCCGCGCCCACGGTCTTTCCGTTTTGTACCGCGCTGCCCTTTACCAGGGTCCAGATAGCCGCCCACGCCGGCGCGCCCAAGCTCGTACCACCGGCAGTCTGCCAGTCACCGTTGTAAAAGATCTCGACTCCTGTCGACGGATTGGCGAGGAAGCTCACGTCCGGAGCGTAACGATACTTTCCAGGCTTCAAGTTGGGAGTAATCTGCCAAGTCGGACGAGGCATTGGTTTCGCCTTCCCGCCGCCACTCAGACTCCACGCGAACTGCGAATACTGAGTGTTGTCGTTGTTCAAGAGAAGCGAGGTACCGCCCACTGAAACCACAGACGGATCCGACGCAGGGTAACCCACACTCGGCTGCCTGCCGCACTCACGTACTGGTCCGGCCAGATCGCCCGTATCTCCACTACTCACGAACACCGATACGCCGTGGGCGAGCGCGGCGGAAAGCGCGGACGATGTGGATTGGTAGCCGTTGGTGGGGTTGCAGGTACCAAACGAGAGACTGATCGAGGTCGCTCCCGCGGCGACGGCGGAATTGACGGCCTGTCCGACCGACTGCCATCCTGCCGCATTTGCCTGTTGACCTCGGATGTAGTAGATGTGGATGTTGGCCCCAGGTGCCAGGG